>JAYVQJ010000883.1:0-5023 GCA_043777235.1 Planctomycetia bacterium | reverse complement strand
CGGAAGTATCGCCATGAAACGCCGAAGCTGCGGTTGGGATTTCAACTTCCTAACGCAAGTCCTTGTCGGAGAGCCACATTAGTGACCGCTGGCCCTGGTTTCCCCAGGAGTCTCGCTAATTCGAAATCAAGTGATCGAATCATTCTCAATTGAGGCGGACCATTCGGGACCTTCATTTGATTTCGTCCCCACTGGGAACTCTGACTACATCCAGTTTCGATTTTATTACGATGCGAATAACAACGGAGCCTTCGACGCCGGTGAAGCCACCATCATATCGCCGGATGTTAAGGTAAAACCGCTCAATGTGCTCGCGTTTACGTTCGACATTTCCGGCGCGATTGGGGCTTTCAGTGGGACTACCGCAGCCCAAAGACTCGCGATGGTACAGGCCGCAGTTGATGTCGGTGTCGCGCGGTTACGAATGCGAAATTCCGAAGATGATTTTCGGGCCGCTGTGAGGATCGTCATGTCGCCGCACAACTTCGGCTTTTTCGCCAACGAGGTTTATACTCCAACGAGTTCGCGGCCGGGCGGCATCAGAGCGGGAACTAGTGACCAAAACGACCTATTTAGCGACATGCCGGACAAGTGCATTCGGTTTGTGTCGGGATGGTTTGACAACAATGGCAATCAAACGACCCAAAAAGGACAGGGCGACGTCGGTGGTGAAAAGAAAGCACTCGTCGCGTGGTCAATCATGGCGGATGACACGATCGTCCATGAAATCGGACACACTCTCGGTTTATCACACAATGACGACGACACAATGAATATTATGCACGGTGGGGAAAATGATTCGCCACCAGGCCGTGACGCGGCATCAAATAAACTCACTTCCGGTGAGGCGGATAAATTTTCGTTCACTACATTGTAACTCATGACATGACTGTGTCGCCATTTTACCGCCGCTTCATTGGAGTGACGGCCATTGCATTGATGGCATTGGTCACGGAGGAAACAGCGCGTTATGGGTTGCGAGTCTATTCGGAATCGGCGCTCCGGCGTGGTAACGGCCCCATTCCCGTTTCTAAGTCGATTAGTGAGTTGGCTCTCACCTATTCGAACACTCTTGTAGTGCCCGACGACGAACGGCTGACAATTGAGGAAACAGTTGCCTTGGCGATTTGCGACGGCGCGATGCCTAGTTACCTCATGAAACGGGCCAATCCGCTGGCGAGGCCGCAAGTCTGGGAAATTCTCGAAATCAACGACGATGGAATCTCAGCGGTGCATGGAGCATCGTATGCCGTTCTCGGTTACATCGGCGCTGACGCTGACGCGGCGCGGATGGTGGAGCAGTTGCGATCGTTTTCCGGAGTTCTCAACGCCGCAGATGACCGGCGAGTCCGCGCGATTATTGGAGCACTGGGAAAAATGGGATTACGCGGTGTCGGCACTGCGATCAAAAGTCTCGACGAGATGAGCGATGTGAACTATTGGAAAGGCCGGTTCAAGTTTAAGCCGGACGAATTGATGCGGGACTTCGATCTACCTCCTGAGTTGGAGACCGTCTGTCTCGTCTTCGTGGCCCAAGCGCTGTGGCGGAACGACGAGTTGCCTCCGAAATTCAAAAAGATTCTTGCGGAGATTCCGAACGAAAAACATCGGCAGATCGTTGCGTGGCGATTTGATCTGATCGAACCAAGACGAGGCGTCGCGGCAGCGATCATCGAAGGACAAAAACGTCCGACGGAAAAAATGAGGCAAGGTCTCCGAACGATGTATGAGCAGCGTGATCGGATTTTGAGCTCAAAATCACGAGCGCAGCGTGAGAGATGGAATAGAGAGAACTTGCATCCGTGGTTACGTCCCAGGCCGTTGCCGTAGCACCTAGTGACGCTGGCCTCTTATGCCAACGGCGTTGCTTCGCCGTCAGTCGCAACGGACCACGGTGTCCACACCAGCGCGACTTGGCTGATCGTGATGTCGGATTTCTTCGGTTGCAGCGTGACCTCTTCAAGTTCGATCGTTGTGGGATCGACACGAGCCGACAACTTCTCGGTCTCGGCTTTGAATTCTGCATCGAGTGCCGCCAATCGTTGTTGTACGGCCTCGACGTTTTCATCCGCGAAGGCGATGTCGCCACGTTCCTTGGCCAGCTTGCCGGCCGAGCGTGCGGCGGTCGCGGCTTTGCTGACATTGGTCGCGCTCAATGTCTTCTTGCCGAGGAACGCTCCGAGCAGTGACGAACCGACGGTCAGCATCGTGCCCCATGTTTGCGATTTGGCTTGTTCCTCTTCTTTGGCTTTGCGTTGCTCGGTCTTGCGAAGTTGCTCCTGCAAGGCGGCCAACTTCGGGGCGTACTTCTGTCGCAGTTTCTCGACGGCGAGATCACGTTCCTCACGCAGCATCTGGCTGAGTCGCGAACGGACATCCCCCTCGGTTTCTCCGGGACGTGAGATGTCCTTCGGCGATTTGCATTTCCAAACGGTCAAGCGATGCACTCGGTAAAGATGATCCTTGAGCGCCGTCGTCAACGTTGCGTATTTCTTCGGCTTGGCGAGGTCCGCAGGAAGCGGCGCGAACGCGGCTTCGTCGGTGGGAGATTTGTCCAAATCGGGCGGGCCGTCATGTGACAGTTCGCCGTTGTCCCACGGGTCGAGCGAAATCTCATCGGCCACCGGAGCGAGGATCGACACCGAGTCCCAGACATCGACATTGGCGGTGCTCTTCACGAAATGAGCCTTCGCGATGCCGAGCAGCGCGGGCCGGTAGACGAACTTCTCGCCGGAGCCGGGCTCGCCACGAGCGGAAATAAAGAACTCAATGATGTCGGGAGACAGGACCGGCCGGTGATCGCTGACTCCGGCGGCCGTCGCGGCTTCCGAATCGGCGAACGTCGCAGTGGTCGCGGAGATTGCAGGCAATGACTCGCGGCGAGACCGCATCAGCGAGTCGATCTGATCGCGCGAAAGAGGGCCGCGGAGATACGACAATGACCAGCGTGTTTGAAAAATGCTCGGCGCGTCGTCGTGGACGTTGTTCATCACGAAGACTCGCTTGCCGAGCCCCGACAGGATCGAATCCATCGCGGCGCGGTCGAACTGTGTGCCGGACGCCGCCGATGCTCCTTCGAGTCCGTCGAGCACGCGGTTCTTGTCCCGCTCGGTCTGCAAGCGGCCGAGAAACCACGTCCCGCAGTTCGACAGCCCTTTGTAATCGAGATCCACCGGGTTCTGCGTTGCCAACACAACGCCGAGTCCGAATGCACGGGCTTGCTTGAGCAGCGTCAGCATCGGCGTCTTTGACGGCGGATTCGCCGTCGGCGGGAAGTATCCGAAGACCTCGTCCATATAGAGCAGACAGCGCAGGCTGCTCGTTCCTGACTGCGACCGCATCCAAGCCAGCACTTCGTTCAGGAAGATCGTCACGAAAAACATGCGCTCGGAATCAGACAGGTGCGCGATCGACAGGATCGACAGGCGCGGCTTGCCCTCCGAGGTCCAGAGCAACCGTTGAATGTCGAGTGCCTCGCCTTCCATCCAGGCCGAGAATCCCGGCGACGCCAACAAGTTGTTGAGTGTCATTGCGAGTGTGAATCGCTCGGTCGCCGGAAAGAACGTGTCGAGGTCGAGCACCCCGACTTTCTTGAATGACGGCGATTGAATCTCGCGAATGAGCTGGCCGAGATCGAGGCTTTTTCCCTCCCGCCATGCTCGGTCAAAGATATTCGTCAACAGAATTTGCTCGCGACTGCGAATCGGATCGGCATCGATGCCGAGCAACGCCAGCAAACCGGCCGCCGCGCCAGAGACTCGCTCGCGCATCGCGTCGCTATTGTCGAGCACCGCTTGTGGCGGCACGCTAAACGACCGCACGACGGTCAGCGGCAA
This sequence comes from Planctomycetia bacterium, assembly GCA_043777235.1. Lineage (GTDB taxonomy): Bacteria > Planctomycetota > Planctomycetia > Planctomycetales > Planctomycetaceae > SXKJ01. The sequence continues at coordinate 1,187 of JAYVQJ010000883.1, read as the reverse complement.
CCCGGCCTGACTCCCCGGGGTGTAGATCGCGACGTCGCACGCCTCGCGAAACTTTTTGATGCGTGAGCCGTCTTGATCCCACGCGGCGAGTCCGTCCTTCCATGCCTTTGCCGAATCGGCCGCGAATTGATCGGGCGTCTGTCCGTGTTTCGTCGATTCCGACGGGTCGATCCACGGCCGAAAGTCATCCGGCTTCAACTGCGGAAACGTCAGCATCAAATTGCCGAGATCCCCTTTCGGATCGATGATGAGCGCCGGCACGCCGTCGATGGCGGCCTCTTCCAGCAGGCTCAAGCACAGCCCGGTCTTGCCGCTGCCGGTCATGCCGACGACGACCGCGTGAGTCGTCAAATCCTTGGCGTCGTACAGCAGGTACTCCGGCTTCGGCTGCTGAGCCGCAAGATCAAAATGTTTGCCGAGATAAAAAACGCCGAGCTTTTCGTAGTCCTGACTGGCCATGAGCTGTCCATTCGGTTGCGAATTCAAGAAGTGCGGCCGCGATTCTAATGAGCGTCAGAGATCGGCCAAGGTACACGAAGCCTTCTGCGAATTATGAGTCGTTTGGAAAATGTCTTTTTGAAACGCAGAGGTCACAGAGCCCTCGCAGAGTGCGCGGAGAGATCAGTGCCGGACGAAGGTCTCCGCGATTCCTCCGCGTTCTCTGCGTTTCACAAAATCCGGGTCCAAGCGACTATATTCCTCACTCTTCGCGGTCGGCGAAATTCTGAAACTGTCTCAGAGGACCAAGGTGCTCAATTGCCTGACTACACCCGTATGGAATTGATGATCTGCTCGGCCGCGCGGTGGCTGGAAGACGGCGCGATGGTCGTCGTCGGGACGGGTGCTCCGTGCGCGGCGGCGATGCTGGCTCAGAAGACGACCGCTCCGAATTTGACGCTGCTGTTCGAGGCGGGTGGAGTCGGGCCGCTCTTGCCACGAATGCCGATCAGTGTGGGAGATTCGCGCACGTTTTATCGCGGGCTGATGGCGACCAGCATGGCGGACATCATGGAGACCTGTCAGCGCGGCATGGTCGAGTACTCGTTCCTCGGCGGCGCGCAGATCGATCGGTTCGGCAATTTGAACTCGACGCAGATCGGTGACGACTATCGGCGTCCGAAAGTCCGTTTGCCCGGCAGCGGCGGAGCGAATGATCTCGCGTCGTTCTGCTGGCGGATACTGGTGCT
>JAYVQJ010000882.1:0-5024 GCA_043777235.1 Planctomycetia bacterium | reverse complement strand
TGCCGGAAATCTGTGCCGGGACTCCGCTGTCGAAGTTCGCAGTGAAGACAGTCGAGTTAACGAATGTTGTGTTAACCGTTGTGATGACCGCTGCTTGTCCCATGACTGCTTCCGCATACTCCAAATCGTTGCCACCTTGGCCATCGAGTGAGTCTGCTCCCGAACCGCCCAACAACGTGTCGTTGTTCGCACCGCCGAAGATCGTGTCGTTGCCGTTCTGACCGTCGATCGAATCGGTCCCCGCGCCGCCGTTGATGAGATCGCCGTCGTCGCCGCCGAGCAGCGTGTCGGCACCGTTGCCGCCGTCGATGCTGTCGTTGCCTACCGAGCCGGTGATCGAGTCCTGACCGTCGCCTCCCAGGATCGTGTCGTTGCCGGCTCCTCCATCGACAGTGTCCTGTCCATCTCCAGCGTCGATGCTGTCGTCGCCAGCTCCGCCGTTGATCGTGTCGTTGCCGTCATCGCCGAGCAGCGTGTCGTTGCCGCCGTTGCCGTCGATCGAGTCCGTTCCGTGGCCACCATCGAGACTGTCGTTCAAGCTGTCGCTGCCCAACAGCGTGTCCGCGCCGTTGCCGCCATGAACTTCAATGCTCAACGCGGGATTGTTGAAGACCGCCGACGTCATGCCAGTCAGGTCGATGAGATTCGCATCGTCGCCGCCGTTGATCAGCAACTTCGTCACCGAACTGGCCGAGACCGTCGGGAAGTTCGCATCGGGCGTCCCGTTCAACACGATCTGCACGGTGCCCAGAGCAACCGGGTTCTCGCGAACCGCGACGCTGTCCGTCGAACCGAGCGCGATGTCGATCTCGCCGTTGATGAAGAGCGCTTGCGCGGAGAGCAGCGAGCGTTGTTCCAAACTCTCGCAAGCCCGTTCGATCGACTCGCGCCGCACGATGCGTCGCCGAGAATCTTGTTTCAGTGACTGACTAATCCGCTCAATCCATGAGGTGATAAACACGGCCCGGATTCCTTTCGCAGGCGAAGTTTTGTCGTCGTCATGACCATGCGAGGTGCTACCACCTCGACAATCCATCCCTGTCATTTTCGACAACTCTTCGGCAAAACCGCTCGAAACCTCACTGGGCCGTTGCGATGCCTAGGACCGTCAGCATCGCCGCATTGCGATCAACCGCGACAGTTTGACCCGCCCGCAAACTTTGACACCAAAGACTCCACGCGACCGTTACAGCTTGCCACGTAGACGTGTCACTCCGTGACACGAATGCCGGTCATGGAATGACCGGTCTACGTTACTCGGCCCGAATTCGCAGGCGACGAAAATGGACCTCGAAGTCTTCCGACTGAAGTCCGATCATTCCGCTCGTCACGTCGCTTGGCTGGCTTTCACAGATCTTCGTCCCGTTCAGCAACGACGTGACCGTTCCAGCCTTCGAGACAACTTCGAGTGCGTTCCATTCGCCGGCCGGCTTGCGAGCCGACTCGCGCGCCGCCGCGTCATCGGCGATCGTCACTTTCGCCGCGCCGCCGTTCTCTTTGATCGTCGCCAAATCAGCGAACCGACCTTGAACCTCCAGCGACTTCGGCCACTGCTTGTGTGGCTCGGTGATGTGCAACATGACGCCCGTATTCGGATTGAAAGTCGTTGCGGCTTTCTCGTCCGACGGTGGAGCAAAACGCAGCTCAAGCCGCAGCGTGAAGTCGGTGAATTTCTCCTTCGAGAACAAGTAGCCCCTCGGCTTGCCAAAGCAGACGATCGCATCATTCACAGCGAGCCAAGTCATCTGCGGTGACTGAGGCGGCTTCGCGAAGAAGGGTTCAAAGTCGGTCAGCGTCAATGCCCGGAAGCCTTCTTCCAAAGTGAATTCGCCGTCGGCCAAAGTCTCCGCGCTCCACGGCGTGACGCTGGTATTCGCCTCCGGCTTCGAGGTTGCGACTGGGGGAGCTTTTGGTGGAGCAGCCGGTTCTGCGGAACATCCAATGGTCAGCATCGCGATGATGCCACAGAGACAATTCGCACATCGATGATTTGTGGAGTCGGCTGCCGTCACGATCTTTCTCCTCGAATCGAAATGATTCCAATTGATGTTTAAGCCTGAAGCGCAAGCGAAGCCGGACATGCAAACTTCGCTTGCGCTTCAGGCTTCAATTCATGGCCTTCTTTGTTGATCTTTTCTTGGCTCGACGAGCGATCGCTACGGAACGCATCGCCCAGACTCGCAATTCCTCAAGTTCACCGAAAAGGTCCGCCGGCACTTCGTAGTACGACATCGCCGTTGGTCGATCAGGAAACGGTTGGAACGGCCCGCTCCCGCGAGCGACGTAATCGGATCGATTCGAATCATCGACTTTGAACCACAACCGATCGAATGCGACGATCCCAAAGAACTGCTCGCCGGAGTACAGACCGACTCCGCCAAACATCCGCCGTATACGTAGGCTCGACACGACTCGGCCGAGCCGTTCGACGATCTCAGCGGCGAATTCCGAGTTCATTGCCATGCGAGCATTGTCGGAACGAGGTTGCAAAGGTGACAAGTCACTCGCGAGCGATACGATGCTCGCCCGATGTCGATGATCCGCCGGTGAGTCGATCCTGATGTCTCCAATGTTTTTGCATGACCGCGACAAGGACCACGCAATGAGTTCCCGATTCTGGATGGCGTGCGTGTTGTTGCTGACTCCGATGGGTTGCGGTGACTCCAAGGATCTGCCAAAGCCATTGCCATTGCTGCCACAGCAACCGCCGGCAGAGTTCTACACGTCCAGAGCCCGTGGGATGAGGGGTGCCGGCCAAGGAAGCGAGTCTGCGACTCCCGAAGAGCCAAAGAAGTACACCTTCGCGGTGATTCCCAAAGGGACGACGCACGAGTTTTGGAAGTCGGTTCACGCCGGTGCCGAGAACGCCGCGAAGGAACTCGGCGACGTCCAGATCCTGTGGAAGGGACCGTTGTTGGAGAACGATCACGATTGCCAGATCAGCGTCGTGCAGGATTTCGTCACGAAGAAGGTCGATGGCATTTGCCTCGCGCCGCTCGATCAGCAAGCGCTCGTCGATGCGGTCAAGGACGCTCACGCGGCGAACATCCCGGTGCTGATTTTCGACAGCGCGTTGCAGGATGAAAGTTTGATCGTCTGCTACGTCGCGACGGACAACTTCAAAGCCGGACAACTCGCGGCGGCTCGGTTGGCGGAATCGCTCGAAGACAAAGGGAACGTCATCGTCCTCCGCTACAACGCCGGCAACGAAAGCACCGAGCAGCGTGAAGAGGGATTCCTCAACGAGCTGAAAGAACGGCACCCGCAGATCAAAGTGATCTCGTCCGACGAGTATGCTGGGACGACTCCGGAATCGTCGCTCGATAAGGCGACGCAGGTGCTCACGAAGCACAAGAACGCGGTCAACGGAATCTTCGCCGTCTGCGAGCCGAACGCGGCCGGCGTGCTCAAAGCACTCGAAAAGGCGAGCCTTGCCGGCAAAGTGAAGTTCGTCGCGTTCGACCCGAACAAGGAATTGATCCAAGGGATGGCCGATCACAAGGTTCACGGCATCGTCCTGCAAGACCCGGTCACGATGGGCTACGAATCGGTCAAGCGTCTCGCCGCGCACATCAAAGCGGAGAAGGTCGACAAGCGGTTCGGCACCGGCGAGTACGTCGCGACCCCCGACAACATGACGACCCCGGAAATGGACAAGCTGCTCAAGCCGCAGCAGTTTGAGTAAAGAGTGGTGAGTTGTGAGTGAGGAGTTGAAAGCAAGAAATGGCAGTTCATCGAGAAGTCCCGCGGTTGCTACGAATCGCCGTTCATTTCTCTGCGTCTCTGCGTCTCTAGGTCTCTGCGCCACTGCGTTGAAAACACTCCGCCAAGAACCGCTCAGTGTGAGTCATCAATCAGTGTCGCATGCAAGTTTCCTGACACTAACGAATTGCAGGTGTTGTCTTTCGCCCCGAAGGGGCAGCCCTATGTCAGCCCAGGCCAACGGCCTGGGTCACGGTCACCAGAATTCGACAGAGCCCCAACGGGGCGGCCCTAATCGGTCAATGGCATTGCCGATGCAACATATCACCTGATGATCCAGCCTAGTGCCGCCCCTTCGGGGCTATTGATTTCTCTGGTATTGCTTCCCCAGGCCGATGGCCTGGGCTGACATAGGGCTGCCCCTTCGGGGCGGAAGACCAATGCACCTGCAATCCGTTAGTGTCAGCAAGTTTCAACAAGAGGAGAAGGCCATGATTCACGAGCAACTTCGTTCCACGAAATTCCTGCTGCTGGGAATTGCGATATTGCTATGCCATCGAACAAACACACATGCCGACACACAGGCCACAACCAATTCACCGAACGTAATCGTGATTCTCGCCGATGATTTGGGTTACGGAGACCTCGGCTGCTACGGGCATCCGAAGTTCAAGACTCCGCACCTGGACCGCATGGCGGCCGAGGGAGCGCGGCTGACACAGTTCAATACGCCGGCTCCGTTCTGTGCGCCGACGCGAGCGGCGTTGATGACCGGGCGGTATCCGTTTCGGAGCGGGATGACTCAGAACCCGGCTCCCGATGGGGGGCCAATCGCGGATGGACTCACGTTGGCGGCCAGCGAAGTCACGCTCGCGCAACTTTTGAAGCAAGTCGGCTACGCGACCAGTTTGATTGGCAAATGGCATCTCGGTCACAAGCCGGAATCGCTTCCGACGAAGCGCGGGTTCGATGAGTACTTCGGCATTCCGTACTCGAACGACATGCGGCCGGTGCAATTGGTCGATGGTGAGAAGGTCGCCGAATACCCGCTCGTGCAGGCGACGCTGACCAAACGATACACCGACCGCGCGTTGAGCTTCGTCGAACGGAATCGCTCGCGGCCGTTCTTTCTCTACTTCGCTCACGCAATGCCGCACAAGCCGCTGGCGGTCTCCGAGCAGGGCTATCGCAAAAGCGGAGCTGGCTTGTACGGCGACGTGATGACGGAGCTGGACGCCAGCATCGGACAACTCTTCGCGAAGTTGAAAGAGTTGAACCTCGATGAGAAGACGTTGGTCATCTTCACCAGCGACAACGGCCCG
>JAYVQJ010000881.1:0-5035 GCA_043777235.1 Planctomycetia bacterium | reverse complement strand
TGGAGGGTGTGCCGCTCGATCCCGCCGAGTTGGTTTCGCGCGTCCAAGACTTCATGCTGGACGCCGCCGCTGCGAAGGGAAGTTCGTAGTCGTTGCCCGTAGGTTGTGAGTGAGCAAGCAACGCCTACAATGCTGGCCGTCTTGGCGAGGGCAGTGGGCTTTCGCCGTTCAACGTCGAGCGAGGTCGCTCGGCAAGAGAAACGATTGTCGTGCGGAGCGGGTTGCTCGGCAGCGCGAATTTACCTGGGAGATTTTTGTCATGGCTTACACATTGCCTGAATTGCCGTACGCGGAAAATGCGCTGGAACCACACATCGATGCGAAGACGATGAACATCCATCGGACCAAGCACCATCAGGCCTACATCAACAACGTCAACGCGGCTCTGGAGAAGCATCCCGCCTTGGCCACGAAGTCGGTCGAAGACTTGGTGCGTGGACTCGGAACGGTTCCCGAAGATATCCGCACGGTCGTCCGCAACAACGGTGGCGGACACGCCAATCACTCGTTGTTCTGGACCGTGATGAAGCCGAACGGCGGCGGCGATCCGACCGGTGCGATCGGTGAGGCAATCACCAAGGCGTTCGGCACTTTCGCCGCATTCAAAGAGCAGTTCACCAAAGCCGCAACGACTCGCTTTGGTAGCGGCTGGGCTTGGCTGTCGGTCGATGCCAGCGGCGGATTGCTCGTCGAGAGCACTGCCAATCAAGACTCGCCGCTGTCCGATGGACACACGCCGGTCCTTGGTCTCGATGTCTGGGAGCACGCTTACTACCTGAACTATCAAAATCTCCGTCCCAAATACATCGAAGCGTTCTTCAACGTCATCAACTGGGACGAAGTGAATCGACGCTACGCCGCCGCCAAAAAGTAACTCGGCGAACTCCGCCTGTCCGCTGCGAAGTGATCGCGAGTGGATGCGAGGCCGCGTTGACGATCAGGCTCCAGGAATCTGGATGCTTGGTTGTCGACGCGGCCTCGTTCGTTTCAGGTCAAGATTCAGTAGTGTCCTAACTTGTAGGCCGACTTCGCCGAAGTCGGCTATTCCCGACGTCAGCGACATTGGGCTACATTGAAAATAGGACACTACCCAAGGTTCATTGATCGGCGAAAGCCGTTGCGAGCGCGTCATGTCGTCCGCTTCATTCGCGTTCCGTTTGATTCGCGCGGACGACCCGGTTGAACGTCGTGCCGAGACTTCTCGTCGTGGTCTGCCCGCATTGTGGCGGCGTTTGTGACGATGTGCCGCAGACATGGGATCTCGACGGCTATCCCGGCTGACCAACCTTGAGCTTTGTCTCGACCTGCTGGATTTCATCACGCAAGCTGGCCGCGCGTTCGTAGGCTTCTTCGGTGACCGCCGCTTGCAGTTCCTTGCGAAGCTTGATGAGCCGGAACTGCTCCTGGCTCGACTCGCTGGTCTGATGCGGAGCTTTACCGCAGTGCTGCGAGTCGTCGTGAATGTTCTTGAGCAGTTCGTTGAGTTCCGTCTCGAAGACTTGGTAATCGTGTGGGCAGCCAAGTCGCCCGCTGGCTCGGAACTGACGGAAGGTGATGCCGCAATGCGGGCATGCGGCTTCGTCGGCGGCATCAAGCTGCTCGTCCGGCGAGCCAAGCGTCAAGCCGTCTTCGTCGGTCTCCGGGCCGGACTGCAAATACTTCTGAGCACAAGTCTCGCAGAGATGAAGTTGTTGCACTTCACCTTTGCGAATCTCCGTGATGTGCAGAGTGGCAGGCTTGGAACAGCGACGGCACTTCTTCATCATGTCACCCGTTAGGAATCGGCCGCATCAAACTCCGTTGCGCGGCGAGGGGATTCTAGTCGTCACGGTGACTTGGTCAAACGAGGTTGACGAACACGTTCTCGCGAAGAGGGGAGTGCAAAGTGCAGACTGCAAAGTGCAAAGTGCAAAGTGAGGCTGTCAGCGGAGGAAACTTCGGTGGATCAATCGATCTGTCCTGCACTTTGCACTTTGCACTTTGCACTTTGCACTTTGCACTGCCCCACATCCTCAACACGCAATCTGCTTGAGGACACCCCATGCCGAGCCATCTTCCCGACTTCGACACCTTTTGCCGCATGGCCCAACAAGGCGATCTCGTGCCGGTTTATCGGCAGTTGGTCGCCGACACACTGACGCCGGTCAGTGCCTTCTGCAAGTTGCAATCGGGTTCGTGTGCGTTTCTGTTCGAGAGCGTCGTCGGCGGTGAGAAGATCGGGCGCTTCAGCTTCGTCGGCACCGATCCGTTCCTGCGCTTTGAAGCGTTTGGCAAAGATATCTCGCTGACGGAATGCGGCGTCAACGGACAGGCCGATCGAGAAACTCGACGGCGCGTCGATGATCCGCTGAAGGAACTCGAATCGCTGGTCGCCGGATATCGAGCGGCTCCGCATCCGAGGTTGCCTCGCTTTTGCGGCGGAGCGGTTGGTTACGCCGGCTACGACATCGTCCGATACGCCGAGCACTTGCCGAACGCGCCGCTCGACGACCGCAAGCTGCCGGACATGTCGTTCGCGTTCTACGACCGCATGGTCATCTTCGATCACGTCCAGAAGACGATTCTTGTCGTCGCACACGCGCGGACGAAGGGTCGCGATTTGCGACAGGCGTATGACGAGGCATCGGTCCGCGTCGACGAAACCTGCCAACAACTCCAAACCGGCACCGCGAATCTGCCGCTCAACGACATCGACTTTACCGGCGAGCCGCAGTTGGACTTTCAGTCGAACTTCACGCAGCCGGAATTCGAGGCGGCCGTCGAGAAGTGCAAGGAATACATCGTTGCCGGTGACATTTTTCAGGTCGTCATCAGCCAACGCCTGCAACTCGAAACGAAGGCCACGCCGCTCGACATTTACCGAGCGCTGCGAGTCGTGAATCCCAGCCCGTTCATGCTGTTGTTGAAGACGCCGCATACGACGCTGGTCGGTAGTTCTCCGGAGATCATGGTCCGCGTCGAGGACGGCGAAGTCACGATCCGCCCGCTCGCCGGCACTCGCAAACGCGGCGCGACCGATGAAGAAGACAAGCGGCTTGAACAGGAACTCCTCGCCGATCCGAAAGAGCGGGCCGAGCACGTCATGCTGGTTGATCTCGCTCGGAACGACGTCGGCCGAGTTGCTCAGTACGGCAGCGTGAAGCTCAGCGACGTGATGACCGTCGAGCGTTACAGCCACGTCATGCACATCACCTCGAATGTGCAAGGCCAACTCGCCCCCGGCCTCACCGCGCTGGACGCTCTGCGAGCCGGTCTGCCTGTCGGCACAGTCAGTGGTGCTCCGAAAGTTCGCGCGATGCAGATCATCGACGAACTCGAACCGACGCGCCGCGGCCCGTATGCCGGAGCGGTCGGCTACATCGACTTCACCGGCAACATGGATACCTGCATCGCGCTCCGCACGCTCGTGCTGCAAGGGAACACCGCCTACATCCAAGCCGGAGCCGGCATCGTCGCCGACAGCGTTCCAGAGAGCGAATATCACGAGACGCTCAACAAAGCCAAGGGATTGCTCAAAGCCATCGACATCGCCGAACGACAGTTGTGATGAACTCTGCTTTCCAAATCGAGATCGAAGGTTTCTCTGTGATTGCTCTTCCGCAACCGTTGGACGTTTTGATTGTCGCGCCGCATCCCGATGATGCCGAGATCGGCGTCGGCGGGACAATCCTCGCCTGTCGTCGGCAAGGGTTGCGAGTCGGCGTGATCGACCTCACGACTGGCGAGCCGACTCCGCATGGATCGCTCGAACGCCGTGCGACGGAGACGGACGCAGCGACGAAGACCCTCGGACTCGATTGGCGAGGCAATCTCGGCTTACCGAATCGAAGCTTGCAGGCGGACCTCGAATCGCGTCGAGCACTCGCCACCGTCTTCCGGATGACGCGGCCGAAAATCATCGTCGCGCCGTATTGGGAGGACGCTCATCCCGATCATGTTGTCGCCAGTCGCTTGGCGGACGATGCTCGCTTCTGGAGCAAACTGTCGAAGTCGGACATGCCGGGCGAGCCGTACTGGCCGCCGAAGATGCTGTACTTCTTCAGCATCCATTTGCGGATTCATCCGAAGCCGGCGTTCGTGTTCGACATCACGCCGCACATCGACGCAAAGATGTCGGCGATTCGGTGCTACGAATCACAATTCGTCACCGGCCGCGATCAATCGCCGCCGACAGCTCTCGACGACATTCGCGACCGCGCTCGCTACTGGGGCTGGACCATCGGCGTCCCATTCGCCGAACCGTTCGCCAGCCGCGAAGAGATCGGGCTCCGCGATCTGCGATCGTTGGTGTGATGCGACGAATCAAGTTCCGTTCGAGCTTTCAAAACCCCGCCGAGCGTTCGACGGTTAACCGGGCCATGGCCAACCAACTCTGACTTCTGAACCCGCGCGGCCCACGGCTCCGATTGAACCGCTTTTTATCCCGCACTTCGACCATAGATGACGAGTTCACACGATGACGCGAATACGAATGCGAGGCCGGATGGCGAAAATCCGGCCATCCTGTATTCACATGCCCCATCGTCGCAAATCTTCCACGAGTTACCGGAAACATCGAAACACGGTTTGTAGTTAGATGTCAAAAACAATACGTGACGGGGCCAAGGTAATTGGATGACGTCGATCATCCATCCGTCGTGTGTGATTCGAGGTAGTCCGCCACCGTGCAAACCAGCGAGTGGCACGGTCGCACCTTTTGCACACCCAATTCCGGGTGCAGTGAAACCCGTTGAATCAGGATTATCGAAGAACTCTTCGTGGTCGCGCGATATCTTTTCGCCAGTCAGCGTATCGAACAGCCCGCGACCCTGACTGGAGACGACAAGCAAGTTGTCAGTGCCTGGAACGAATCCGATTTCAGTGAGCCCGCCGACCGCAGAACCGCCGATTACAGACCACGGTGCCGGTACGTCGGACATCGGCATGCGTTCCAATAGGTCGCGAAGTTTGTCTTGATGTGATTCGGACATGCGGTCGTCCCGGAAGTGCTTTTCTTGAGGGGGATAACTTGTAATTTTCCGCGATGCTCGCGGAG
>JAYVQJ010000880.1:0-5039 GCA_043777235.1 Planctomycetia bacterium | reverse complement strand
ATCAACCGACCGCAACGAATCCGATGCGGCATCAATTCCAGGGGCCTTCTTCGGCCGACGTTGCTCGCGGTCATACCGGTCAAACCACTCGGCCGGAGTCAGGCCGCTGATGAGGCAATCGAGGATTGCGTCCGGTGACAATGCGCGGAGTTCCGGCGAGGGTTGCAGGTCTTTTTGTTTGTCCTGCACACTGACCGCGATCTTGTCCGAGCACGCCTCTGACTCTGCCGAGGTCCGCCACTTCACTCGGAGCGCGACCAACGGAACCGGCCGTGAGTCTTCTGCAAAGATCATTTTGAGGTCGTCACAATCCGTTTCACTCGTGTCGTCGCGGCGGAAAAGCTCCTTGCCGTCCGACAAACTCAACAAGGCAATCGACCATTGGCTGGGTTCCGATTCTTTCCGATCCAGCTTCACTTGCAATTCGCCCGTTGTTTCCGAGTAGGACGCCCACTTGAAGAATCTTGGCAAAGCGTTGCTCGGAGGCTCATCGGCAGGCACTTCGCCCGGTTCCTGCCAGCGAACTTCATCGAATGGGCGTCTGTCATCCCAGGAAACAGGCAATCCCAATCGAGCTTCGGTACCCAAACTTTCAGAATGGACGAAGACTAGATTGGCTTCGATGTTGAATCGTCGGCTGTCTTTGCTCGCCCCCATACCGCGAGGCGTGAAGTTGCTCGACCCGATCATCAACAGGTCGTCAGGATCACCTTCGAGTAGAACCGCCTTCGCGTGCAGCGGACGGCAAGCGTCCTTATCCACATGCTCACGTTGCTTCGGAATCGGCAGCACCCATACGTCACGAGTGCTGGAAAACGCATTCTGCCATGCGACCTTGAAACTTTCGGGGATTTTGACACACGGGCGATCTTTCGCATCCTCCGCCGAGTCAGTTGGGACGACCAACCATCCCTCGCATTTGCGCGCGATCGGCAACTTTTCGATCACCGAGTCGCGTTCGCGATCATTTTGCGGTGCGACAAACGGAGTGACCACGACAATATGTTCCGCGCGGCGATTGCCCCAAATGGCAATCATCTCGTCCAACGAGGATCGAGCTGCCTTCCCATCAAGCTTGGGATGGGTCGCCACAAATGACGCGTGCGGACGTTCTCGTGCTGCAAACTCCAGAGGACGCTTCCAACGCCTGGCGATTCCACGAATCAAATCCACGGAATCCGCGCACCGTTCAATGGCGGCTGGCACGCCTCGCCCCCACGAGGAGGGAATGAGATTCACAAAGTTGAGTACCTCCGTCAGAAGTGAAAGAGGCGTGCTTTCGGGGTTGTCCCAGAAATCGAGCGTCGTAAAGAGTTCTCGGTTCTTTCGATAGCCGGCCTTTGTGAGATTGGCGGACCCTAAGATCACTCGCACGATTCGCTCCCACGCCAAGACGACGATCTTTGCATGTTGAATTCCGCCGGGAGCACGAACGGCGATGGGGAATTGATCCCAGCTTAGCGTTGATTGTTGGATGTCAAATTTACTGGCATCGACCAACACACTGACTGGCGTGGTTCGCAATGCCTGGTCAAGTTCCAGTCGAAACGTCGGTGTGTTCTCCGTGTGATCGAACTTCAGTCCGAGGAACCTCGGCAAGAGGTCGTCTTCCAGCAACGACGCATCGAACTCATAAGTCGTCGCCAAGAGCGCCACCGACTGCCCGACGCCGCCTTCAACCAGTTCCTGTGGTGGCATCCAATACTCAGCGAGCGGGCGCGTTTCTCGATCAATCTTCTTCATCGCCGGTCGCCTCCGAGAATTTCACTTGTCCGAGATCGTGCAAAAAACTGTAGGCGTTCACGACGCGAAATGGATGCAGAAAGCTATGGTCGTCAAATGTCGGCATCTCTTCGCGCTGATCGCCACCACTCAGCAGCGTCAGTCGCTCGCCATCGCAATCAATCCAATCACCCTTCTGCTTCTGTTGCTGAACGCGGTGATGACGATCCAGCACCTGAGTCAGCAGCGAATTCTCATCATGGGACGCCATCCGCGCATCGTTCACAAGTTGTGCGATGCGTTCCCGGTTTGTCCCCTCAAAGGCTGGAATGCCATCAAAGAGTTGCGGCGAACGATCGACCTGGTTGAGTTCCTGCTGGAGTTGCTCAGCAGACTTCGCCAATTCCTTAGAGATCGTGCCCCACGATTCAGCCAGCTTTCGATCAGCCGTGATCTCGGCGCGCGTCCTTTGACAACGCAATACACTCAGTCGCCAAACTATGCCGCGAAACACTGCCTCGAGAAGTCCGGAGACTCGTTCGTATGCGTCGGCCAGCCGAATCGTCAATGCGATAACTTGGTCGATATCGGAGTCTGACTTTTTCACCAATTTCAGCACGCCATCGAACAAGATTTGTCGTTCGATGGTTCCGCGTGCTTTAGTCGTGTCGTACACGGCGACGGTGTCCTTCAACAGATCAAGCATTCGTCGGCGATGCGGCGATGATTCGTTCGACAACTGCTGAAGTAGTTGGTTGCGCTCAAATTGACGAATGCCATCGGAACGCACTCTGCTGGCGACATCGTCCCAATCCAGATTCGGCCAGGCTTTTTTCTCGACCAGATCGTGGACTTGTTTGGTCAGCTTCTTCAACCACTTCGTGCCAGCGCTGTCTGAATTGTCGTCATCCAACAATCCCGGAAGGTTTTGATCGCGTGCCCAAGCTGCGAGCAGCGACCGACCGTTTGATTCGAGTTCGTCGTTTTCAGAATCAATCAACTTCAAGTCGCGAGCCAACCGCGACACGACTCCGAAAGCACCGTTGATTGCTTGACCTTTGAGAAAACTCGCCCCGCCAAGCGGCTGATTTCCCGCTCGCCGAGCCAAGCCGATTCCCGGCAGTCGCCGCGCCGCCTGTTTCCAACCGTTGTCGCCACGACCTTGTCTCGCGATCGCGGCCACGAACAGCCGCTCGAACGCCAAGCGAGCGTCGAGCCGCTTTGACTCGTCATCAGGCATCGCTCGTTCCGCCACCAACGCGGCCAATGCGGCAAATGTCAGATGCCTGGCTCGCCACATTCGAGCGGTCATGCCCGGAAACAAAACATCCGCCAATTGCTCGGCCCCCGGAACCGTTCCCAACGGATCAACACTTCCCAGCAGATCCTCGGTGCGGTCATAAACGGTCGCCTGTGGCAGCATTTCCCGACGCATGAATCTCTCCATTCTGCGATCCAAAGGTTCAAGTCCATTCCAATTCGAATGAAGCATCTCGGCACTACTTGCGTCGGGACTGTGGCTTCGACCGCTTGGTTGTTTGCTCGTTGAAGAACTTGTCGCAGACATTGCAGAAGTACTTGCCTGGCGCGGGTCCATTGGGGACCAACTTGAACTTGGTGGTCGCCGAAACAATGTTGATTGTTCGGCCAATCAATCCGATTTGAACATCGGCTGTGTCCGTTGAACCACAGCGGGGACAGGCCGGAAGTGACGCATTATCGAAACGGAGGATTTCTTCGCGAATTCCCGGGTACTGTTTTTCCATTGCCGCAATGACGCTTGCCTTGACCTTCAACATTTCATCTTCCTTTCCGGCGGACTTTCAATGGCGCTGGTTGTGTTCGGATTGGTTGAGTCCGAGAGAATTAGATCAGCTTTGTCGCCGGTACGCTTCGCGACGATCACAGTTTGTCGAAGTCGATCAGCACTCGGCCGTGGCCGTTTTGTTCTAGCCACCAGTAGGTGAAGTGCTTTGAGAGCCAGCTTGCGGCGCGTTCGGTGGCCAGAGGGCGGAACGTTGAGGTGTAGAGGATCGGGATGCCGAACTTGGCTTCGATGGCGTCGAGTGTGCCGGTGACGGCGTTGGGATGAACGCCCGAAGGAATGTCGAACTGGCCGAAGCCGCCTTTGATGTCTTCCAAGGTCGCTTCGATCAGGATCGCTTTCCATTGGAACTCGGCGAGCCGAGCGCACGACGCCAGAAATCGCTCTCGATACGTCACGGTGCAAGCGACGAGGTCGGCGAGGCTCTTGCGTTCCAGGGACAGAAGCTGTTCCATCCCCGCGACGGTGTAGTCGCCGGTCTTCAGCGCTTTTCGCCGTTGGCCGGCAATCCAGTTTGAGTGGTTGGCGAACAGCGGCAGCGCTTGTTTTTCTCGCGTATCGACAATCACGATGGGCTTGGGGACACGTTCGCTGCGGATGATACTGTGCCCGTTGCGAGAGACCAGAAGCCGCTTGGTGCCCGCTCGAACGAAGTCGGGCGATGGACTCGTCATGATCTGTCCCTCACGCATTTGGAAATTCTCGCCGGCGGGCGCAACGGCCGAGGGAATCGAACCGGCTGTTCGTCGTGAACTCGGCGAGAAGAGTATCGTGTTCCGCGCGAAACGTCGTGAACGCAGAACACGATTGGCGTTCGTAGATACCGCTTCGCTGAAAGTGGCACAACGTCAGCCCCGATTCATTCACCAACTCGAATCGCCCGCCGAGCCATCCACCGCCGCACCGCGTCCGCCGTCGTTCGCCCTTCGCCGAGCCTCTCGACCAGTGCCGACGGCCGCTCCTGACCAACCCGGCCAGCATCTTCGCCCGATCAACCGAGACTCCGCCCACCTCAAGACGACACCCCCTCGCCGCAAGGCATCGCCGGAGCCATGTCATCAACGTCGTTCAAGTCGTCAGGTCGTATCCCCGCCATCTTCACGACCGCCTCGCGAACCTCTTTCGTGAGCATTGCCCAAGCGTCGATCACCGCCAGCAACCGAGGATCATCCGGGACGCTCAGGACTCCGTCGCGAGCACCAACTGCACCGGATTCTGCACCGCCTTGATTGGAAATGACCACGTTTCCCACTGAATCTGCGGAAGAGTTCTCCCCCTTCCGGGGGGATTTTCCAAGATCCCTGCCAAGTGGTGACTCTGGGAGACATACTTTTTTGTCAATCGAACTTCATGTCGCTCGAATCGATCGCCGCTTCGCAGTTGTTTGTTCGGTGGACTTGAGCATGTCTTGAGCGGTTCCATCAGCCGTGTAGCAGTTCTCTGTCGCCGAACTTCGGGGCGGAACTCTGGCGAGTTCCGCGACAGCAACTTG
>JAYVQJ010000879.1:0-5054 GCA_043777235.1 Planctomycetia bacterium | reverse complement strand
ATCACATGCTTCGCCTTGGCGACGAAATGCTGCAAGTTGCTTCGCACTCCCGGCGTACCCGCTGCTGTCGATTCCGCCGCGCGGGCAACTCCGGGCGTGCGTCCCATGAGCGACGCGAGCGATGCCCAGCCGATCGCGTGCGAACCTTGCGAGAAGAAGTAACGACGAGTGACATTGCGTTGGTATTCCTGAAACAAATTCATGATCGCCCTTTCGTCGTGGAGCGTGTCGGAGCGGCGTGCTTCGTGGAGGTTGATTTCGCGCGTCGTGGCTGACGGCCGGAAAGTTCCTTTTCCAGTTCCTCGACCCAATCGAAAAACTGGTCGTCATTCGCAAACTGCTTCTCAATGGAATGACGGACTTGCCGCAGACGTTCGACTTCGTCAGTCGATCTTCTTGGGCGGACGGTCGGCTTCTTAGGCATCATCAAGTCTCCGAATAGACTGCCCGTAGACAGCCCAAGGAATTGTTTCTGGCGATACCAATAACGGTGGTCTCCAGTCGTGTCGCTGGCAGAGTTCCGTGAGGCGGCGTTGCACATTCGGATTCGCCAAATGGGCATAATTCCATGTCAGCAGATAATCCATTCGATGAATTGTCGCAAACGCCAATTGAAGCGCATCACCGGTCTTCCCGGCGGGAACCAGCCCCGCTTCGAGAAGTTGGCGACCACAAGACCGAACTTTTGAAGTGAACGGCAAATACCGCAATCGACGAACCACGGCCAGCGCTTCCGATTGAGCATCAAACTCACCCGCTCGAAGTTCTGACTCGGTGAATCGAGAAGCTCGAAGGTCGTACCGATCGCGTTCCAAGTCCCACCACTCCCTGGTCAATAAGTGTTGATGAGCCGTCGAAACGCTCCAGCCTCGATAGCACAACACCGACACAATGTTGGTATCGAGATAAACGGTCGGCTTGTGAGTACGCGGCTTCGGCATGATGGGTTTGTGCGTCGAGATTAAATGCGCGCGAACGAATCCCTCAATTGTGGTCGGAGACGACTGGCGACTGAAATCCGATACGGCCTTTCTTCGTCGGTTCGGGCGGCGGCTGCATCATTTTGGTGAGTACGTCGGTGATGGCTTTGAGTTGTCGGTCGTGCAGTTGCACCGTCTCCGCCAACTGCTGAAGCTGAGCGACCAATTCTCCCGGCGTGGCCAACAGTCGCCGCATCCGCACGAATGTCCGAATGATGGCGATGTTCGCCTCGATCGCGGTTGGTGACCGCAGCACGCTGGTCAACATGGCGATGCCGTGTTCGGTAAACGCCCAAGGGAGTTTTCGGCGGCCTCCACGACCGGTCTTTGATATCGCAATTTGCGATATCAAGTTTGCAAACTCTTGCGGCGTCAGTTGAAACGCAAAATCGTCTGGAAATCTTTCGCGATTACGGCTCACCTGCTCATTGAGGCGATGAGTCGGCACGCCGTACAAGTCCGCAAGGTCCGAATCGAGCATGACTCGCAGACCACGCACGACGTGGATTCGGCGCTCGATCAACTCGGCGGCAATCTCAGTGGTTGAGGCTTTCTTGGCCATGCGGAGATTCCTGAGATGACTAATCCTCGTTCACTTCGACAACACTTCGTCGAGGTTCAACAGCTCGTTCGTCAACATTGTCCAAGCGGCGAGCGTTGCGGGATCGAGCGAGGCATCTGGCTTTGATTCACCGAATGTGATGAGTTGTTTGGCATCGTCGGGGTGAGCTTGGTAGTGAGCCAACAAGTCCGACAGCGATGCCTGCACGACGGCTCGTTCTTCGGCTCGGAAGGGTCGCGCGAGCAATCGTTTGGCGAGTAGGTCAAGACGGGAAGACGTTTCATTTTCGCGAATCAGCAACACGACCTGCGAGAGATTCCTCGCCGCCTCAACGTGCTGCACGTCGTTGAGTGTCACGAGCGCTTGCAGCGGCGTGTTGGTGCGATCGCGGCGGACGATGCAGGTTTCGCGAGCGGTTGCGTTGAAGATTTCCATCGAAGCGGGCGGAGCCGCGCGCTTGATGAACGTGTAGAGGCTGCGGCGATACAGGCTCTCGCCGGTGTCTCGTTTGTAGTCGCGGGTGTTGCTGCCGATCATCGCGACCGCTTCCCAGACTCCGTCCGGTTGATACGGCTTGACGCTCGGTCCACCGAGCTTCGGGACCAGCAGACCGCTGGCGGCCAGCGAATAGTCGCGGATCATCTCGGCATCCATGCGGAACCGCGGGCCACGAGACAGCAGGCGGTTCGGCGGGTCTTTTTCTAACTTGTCGCGAGTGATGGCCGCCGATTGGCGATACGTGTTCGACATCAGCACCATTTTGAAGAAACGTTTGACGTCCCAGCCGGACTCGCGGAAATCGACCGCCAGCCAATCGAGCAACTCCGGATGCGATGGGAGTTCGCCGGTGATGCCGAAGTCGCCGGCCGTCTTCACGAGGCCGCTGCCGAAAACTTCTTGCCAGAAGCGATTGACGGTGACTCGTGCGGTCAGCGGGTGTTCCGGTTGCAGCAACCAGTTCGCGAAGCCGATGCGATTCTGCGGCGTGTCCTTCGGAAAGGCCGGCAGCGCGGCGGGAGTTGCCGGCTTCACCGGGTCTTTGCGTTTGTCGTACTCGCCCCGGAAGAGGATGTAGGCCATCGCCTCTTCGGACTTCTCGTTCATGACGTGCGCGATCGTGCCTCGCGACTTGATCGCGACCTCTTCTTGCTGAGCGGTCGCGATCTGGCTGTTGAGTTCGCGGTACGGAGCATCCAGCGTCACGAGCCACCAGTCGAAGAGTTCGTTGACCTCTTGCGGCGTCCGCTTGTCGGCCGGCTTCGCGAGCAGTTCGACCGCTTGCGGCGTGCGATTGAGCTGTTCGATCTCGCTGTTCGCCAACGCTCGGCCGTAGATGCGAGCGTCTTGCAGCACGACGTTCTGCAACCGCTCGCTCTTGCTGCGCTGACCGATCGTCAGCGGCACATTCGTCTTGATCGTCGATTTGAGTTGATCGGCTTCCACATCGACCGGCTGCTGTACGCCGTTGATGAAGACTCGCACGCCCGCCGCTTTGCCGGAGCCGTCGTAGGACACACAGACGTGGTTCCATTGATTCGGTTGCAGCGGCGTCTTGCCGACGACCTTCAGAGCGTCCGTCTGCCACGCACTGATGATGTGCATGCCCGGCTTGTCTGCCTGCAACCAGAGATCCCAACCGCGATACGCCGGACCGGCGTCCATGCGAGCGAAGATCGCCCCGGTCTGATTTCGCTTCGTGACTTTGACCCATGCCGAGGCGGTGAAGCCTTGATCCTTCTCGAAGTCGCCGGCTTCGGGAACTTCCAGCGGATCGCCGATTTTGATCGCGAACGCTTTCGCTCCGACCTTGCCGCTGCCAATCCAATCGAAACCGGAGGCGACTTTCGCGGATCGTTCTTGGCCGTCAACGACGAGCTTCAACGCATCGCCCTGCCCTTCATTGAGCGGCACATGCAGTTTCAATCCCTCGGTCGGCACGAGCGCAGCGAGTTGCTCGACCTTCGCCTCGGCCAGCCATTTGTCGTATTCGCCACGCGCATCTTTCTTGCGAGCGTCCAGCTTACCGCGCATCTCTTTGAGCGACGCGGAGACCGCGTCCCACTTCTCGCGGTCTTCCGGTTTCGGGACTGTGATGATCGGCGGGGTGTTCGGGATGTTGCCGTCCATCGCGGCTTGCGTCGTGTTATTGAAGAACGCCGCCAGCGAATAGAACTCGCGCTGCGAGATCGGATCGAACTTGTGGTCGTGACAAACCGCACAGCCGGCCGTCAGCCCCATCCAAACTTGCGAGACCGTTTCCGTCCGGTCGCGTGTGTACGAGACCAGAACCTCTTCGGCGATCGAGCCTCCTTCATTCGTTGTGATGTTGCAGCGGTTAAAGCCGGACGCGATTTCCTGATCCAGCGTCTTGTTCGGGAGCATGTCACCGGCGAGTTGCTCGACCGTGAATTGGTCAAACGGCATGTTCCGATTGAAGGCGTTGATGACCCAATCGCGGTATGTCCACATCTCGCGAAAGTTGTCGAAGTGGATGCCGTGCGTGTCGGCGTAGCGAGCCGCATCCAGCCAGTACCGCCCGCGATGCTCGCCCCATTGCTTCGACGTCATCAGCTTGTCGATCAATTTTTCATAGGCATTCGGTGATTGATCGGCGACGAACTCGTCAACGAGTTCGATGCTCGGCGGCAGACCGGTCACGTCGAGGCTCACTCGCCGAGCCAACGTGCGTCGATCCGCTTCGGTCGCCGGAGTCAGTCCCGCTGCTTCGAGCTTCGCGAGCACAAACCGGTCAATCGGATTCTTAGCCCACGCCTCGTTCTTCACCTTGGGCAGCTCCGGACGAATCGGCGCGATGAACGACCAATGCGACTGATACTCGGCCCCGCCAGCGATCCATTTCTTGAGCAACTCCTTCTGCTTTGCCGTCAGCGTCTTCTTGATGGCCGGCGGAGGCATGACCACGTCCTCGTCGACCGAGAGGATGCGCCGCATCATTTCGCTTTCGTCCGGCTTCCCCGGCACGATGACCTTCTTGCCGATCGCATCGTCGCGGCGATCCAGCCGATAGTCCCCCTTCCGCGCCGCACTGTCCGGCCCGTGACAGGGGAAGCACATGTCCGTCAGGATCGGCCGAATATCGCGGTTGTAAAGAATTGCGTCGTCGGCCCGAACGGCATCGGCGGCGAACAAGGTCATCGACAACGAGAGCGCAAAGGTGAGTCGCATGAGCACGGCTCCTCGATCCAGTAGGTGTGATGGTCGTGAGGCGAAAGTGTAACGGCGGGTTCGACCTCTCGGACAATCCTGTGAGGCGTCCGGGGCCATCATTCTGCCGCCAAGGCAACCGCTCGCAAAGTCTCAAAGTAGGGTGGGACAAGCTCGCTTCGAGCGCCGGCCCACCAGAATGATCGCCGAAAATATCTGGTGGGCCGGCGCGGCGATGCGCCGCTGGTCCTGTCTTTTACACACAACTTATGGTGTCGTCTCTGGGCCGAAGGTTTGCCAGGCTCGGGAGTAGTCGAGCATGCGTCGCGTTCCGATCCAGATGGTTT
>JAYVQJ010000878.1:0-19716 GCA_043777235.1 Planctomycetia bacterium | reverse complement strand
GCTAGCGTCCGGTTCGAGAGTCCATTGACCTTCCGAACCGGACGCTAGCGCGTGCCGGCTCATCAAACTTGACACACCGTGTTTGAATTCCGTGGCTCACGGAATCTAGGGGCTGACACAGGGGCGATTCATTCACAAGTTCGGAGTGAAAAATGAAGTTGTCATTGTCGGTGCGGATCGCGGAGGCGGCGTGCAAGACGCGGTTGAACGTTCCGTTTCGGGACTTGGTGCAGTTGGCGGCGGAGTTGGGTTATGGCGCGGTTTGCATGAGAGCCAGCGTGGGAGGGATCGGAACTCCGCGCGGGGAACTCGAACGGATGCGCGGCGAGGTCGAGCGAGCGGGACTGTGCGTCTCGATGATCACAGCCGACAGCGATGTGCCGCTGAACAACGAGCATGGGCCGGACAGTCTGCAAAACATCGGGCCGAGCCTCGATGTGGCCGAGGCATTAGGCGGCGATTTGATTCGGGTCTGTTTGAAGACCGAGGCGGATATTGAACACGCTCGTCGCGCGGCGGATCAGGCAGCGGCACGCGGTATTCGGTTGGCGCATCAGTGTCACACGACGACGTTGTTTGAGACGGTGGATCGCTCGTTGGAAGTGCTGGAACGCATCGGCCGGCCGAACTTCGGCCTGATCTATGAGCCAGCGAATTTGATGATCTGCGGCGAGCCTTACGGACTGGAAACGCTGCGGCGGTTCCGCCCGCATTTGATGAACGTCTATGTGCAGAATCATCGGCTCGCCCCGGCCGGGCCGGCGGAGTTGGAGACGTGGTGTCTCGGCGTCCGCCGCTTTTGGCACATCCCGATTTGGGAATCGGGAGGGGTCGATTTTCCAAAGATGGTTTCGGCGTTGCGTGAGATCGGCTATGAGGGTTTCGTCACCGTCCACCAAGCGTATGCGGAGTTGATGGGTCCGCGCGAGGCGGCCGTGCAGACGGCTGAGTATTTCCGCAGACTCGGTGGGTTTGAGTGACGGATGCGAAACCGCGAGGAGCCGATGCCGCCACGAGCCGTCGTTGTGATGCTGGATCAACTCAGCCGCCGCTGCCTGAGCTGTTACGGGCATGAGTGGATCGACACGCCGCATTTGGATCGGCTGGCGTCGCGCGGAGTCGTGTTCGATCAATGCTTCGCATCGCCGGTGCCGGAGTCGGAACTGCGTGATGCGGCGTTGAAGTTGACCGAACGATTACGCGGAAGAGGAACCGTCGTGCATTGGCTGCGCGAGCCGAATGAATCGGAGCAGTGCGACTCGGACGAGTTGAACGAGAAGTCATTCGCTCGATTGGTGACAGAAGCTGAGGATGTTCTGGTCGAATTGAGTCTCGACCGCGAGGCGTCGTGGTTGCTGTGTCTGGAGTCTTCCGGGATCGGTTGGCCCGGCTTGCCGACGTCTCAATTCGTGGAGTTGTATGCCAACGAGCTTGAAGACGAAGTGCCGCCCGAACTCTTGGCGATTCGGGAAGTCGAGGTCATGTATGCCGCGCTGTTGACTCAGTTCGATCATCTTTTGGGCCGGCTGCTCGCGACGGTTGATCGGCTGTTCGGAGAGTTGTCACCGCTCATCGTCCTCGTGGCCGCGCATGGTCAGAGCGTTTGCGAGGCTGAGATGCTGACTCCTTTCACCGATCAATCGGCGGAGCAGTCCGAGGTCACCGGAGCGTTACGAGACGAATTGGTGCATGCGCCGTTGCTCGTCGCAGGGGCGAGCGGCGAAACATTGGGGAGTCGCCGTCAGGAACTTGTCGCTCCGATGGATGTATTGCCGACGCTCGGCGAATGGTTCGGCCACGAGGAATCGAGCGACGGCGCTCGCAGTCTCGGACCGCTGCTGCGAAACGAAGATGGCGATTGGCGCTCGGAAGTCGTGCTGCTCGACGATGAAGGACATGCCGCCGTGCGAACGGCAGAGTTTCTCTACGTCGCCGATCGGCTCGCAATGCAATCGCTTGGCGATCAAGCGGAGCAGGATGGATCGCTCGGCTCACTGTTTCTGAAACCGGAAGACGTGTGGGAGGTCAACGACGTCGCCGATCAACGTCCCGAACAGGTCGCGGTTTTGCGAACGGCGTTGAAGGATGTTTTGCGTTCGCGTCAACGGAAATGAGCGTGGCACCCGCACAATCCCGCCTCCTGCCATGTTGACGGTGATCAAATCATGGTTTGGGCTGCGCGATTTTCGTGCCGTTTGCCGCGTGCGATTGTCTTTGCGATCCGTATTAGACTCCACCTCAGCCAAGTTGACCCGCAGAGAAAAGTAGGCCGTTTCAAAACTGGCCGCTGAGAAAGTAGGCCAGTCACTCCGTGACTGGAATCTTCGAGTCACGGAGTCACTCGCCTACTTTTCGCCGCGGGTCTACTTAGGTCAGTGAGTCTGCGTCGAGTCCATATTGGTCGAGTTTTTTCCGAAGCGTTTGCCGGTGTAATCCCAGTGTGCGTGCGGCGGCCGTGCATTGGCCGCGCTGTTGGTCCAAGACGGCTTTGAGGACCGACGGTTCGACACGTTGCAGCAGTTGCTCGTAGAGGTTTTCGGTCTGTGGTGATTCGCGCAACGTCTGTGCGGCCCAACGCGAGACCAATTCCGCTAACTGCTGGTCCGGGGCCGGTTCGTTGCCAGAAGTCACGATCGTCATGGTGCTGGGAGGCGGCAGATGTTCGGGCAGGATCGCTCCGCCGCGCGCGAGGATCAGCGCGTGTTCGATCGCGTTGCGGAGTTCGCGCACGTTGCCATACCAAGGACGCCGACGCAATTCCGACAATGTGTCCGCTGCGAACGTCGGGAGTACTTTTCCTGCGCTGGCCGAACAGAGGCCCGCAAAGTGTTCCGCCAGTTCCGGAATGTCGTCTCGGCGTTCGCGCAGCGGCGGCAATTCCAAATGGAAGGCGTTCAGACGGAAATACAAATCGTGCCGGAAGCGGCCCGCTTCAATCTGTTGGATGAGGTTGCGATGCGTCGCCGAGATCACGCGGAAGTTGGTCTTCACTGGCCGATTCGAGCCGACGGGCAGCACTTCATTCTGGTCGAGCACTCGCAGCAGCTTCACTTGGGTTGCCAGCGGAATCTCGGCCACTTCGTCCAAGAAGAGCGTGCCGCCGTCCGCCTGCGCGAGCAGCCCAATTCGATCCTCTCGCGCATCGGTGAATGCGCCACGAACATGCCCGAACAATTCACTGTCCGCCAGTGCTGGACTGAGTGCCGACAGGTTGACTGCGACGAATGGGCCGCTCGCTCGCGCGCTGAAGCGATGAATCGACAGCGCAGTCAATTCTTTACCGGTTCCGCTTTCGCCTTGCAGCAGCACGCAGGCATCGGAGTGAGCCGACAGAGCCATCCGTTTGAACAACTCCTGCATGATCGGCGTCTTGCCGACGATCCCTTGCAGGCTGGTGGAACGTTCGGAGGACGCGGACGTCGTCGCGGGGGTCAGCGCACGAGCCAAAGCGCTCCGCATCTGATCCAAATCGAACGGCTTGATGAGATATTCGAAGGCCCCGTTGCGAACCGCCTCCACGGCCGTGGACAAGTCGCCGTAAGCGGTGATGACGATGATCGGAATCGGCCCGACGTGCTTTCGCAGTTGGCCCATGGCGTCCAAGCCGCTCATTCCCGGCAGTCGCACGTCCAGAACGATCACGTCGAATCGCTCGCGCGATGCGGTTTGCAGAGCCTGCTCGGCTGATGACGCGGTGACGACCACATGCCCTAGCGTGCGGCCGAGACGGCTCAGTCCCCAGCAGATGGTTTGTTCGTCATCGACGATCAAAAGTTTCGACACGTCTTAGCTCCGCTCCTCATTGCAGCGCGGCAGGTCCACGCGAAAACTCGTGGCATCTTCGCCGCGTTCCCAGACGACTTCGCCGCCGTGCCGCCGAGCAATCTCTTGTGCGACGGCCAGTCCCAACCCCACTCCGTCCGGCTTGGCGGTGACGAACGGCTCGAACAGCCGTTCTTGAACCGCGGCAGCAGGGCCACTGCCCGAATCACGCACTCGTAACGTTGCTCGTCCATTTTGAGTTGAGCACGCCACCTCAACCCAGCGTGGGGCGTGATTGTCCGGTTGGCAACTGGCCGCGTCGAGCGCGTTGAGCAGCAAATTCAAAACCAACTGTTCCAACTCGCCCGCGTCCGCTGCGATCCATAGCGGTTCGTCGAGTTGTTGCCAGCGCAACTCCACGTCGGCGTGCCGCGCGGCGGGACGTACCAACGGCAAGACGCCATCGAGGAACTCGACCAAATCCAATCGCAGCAGCGGCGTGTCTTGCTTCGGTTTTCCGAGCGTCAAGAATCGCTGGATGGCATTCTCCATCAAACTGAGTTGGCGTTTGGCGACCGACAGACTTTCGTCGCCGCTGCCCAGTGGGCATTCGGCCGCGTGAATATCCAACGCCATGCGGCAGCCGGTCGCTGAGTTTCGCAGTTGATGAGCGATGCCACCCCCCAGTTGAGTCAACGTCCGCAATCGTTCCGTGCGCCGCACATCGGCTTCGTACCGCGTCAACATTTCGGCCATGCGGTTCACGGCCGTGGAGAGGTCTCGAATCTCGTCATCCCGCGCCGGCAGTGGCAGCGGTGAAAAATCACCGTTCGCGATGTGCTCAACTTGCCGATGCAACGTCCCCAGCGGACGACTGACACGACCCGCAATCCAAACCGCCAGCGCAATCATCCCGATGAGCGCCGCGGCCCCGATCGCCAACGGCGGCAGCACCGCGTCTCGCCAAGCCCGCTGATAGTTTTGTTCGGGATAGAAAATGTGCAGCGCGTGAGCCTCGGCCGACGCACCGCGCGAGACCCCGCGCACGACCGCGTGAAAGTAGCGAGCATTCTCCAACGAGACACCCTGTTCCAGCGAGACGTCTTCCGCGCCGACCGTCTCAGGCACTGAATGCGGATCGAAGTCGTTCGGCAAGCCAATCGTGCGAGCCAGCATGTGGCCCGTCGCGTCCATCAGCACGAATTCCGCGCCCGACAGCCCGCGCATCTGCAACAGCACCGGCTCGGTCAACGGAAAGCGCGCATCACTAACCGTCCGCGCCACGTCGTGAAACTGGCGTTCCAATTCCGACTTCGCTCGCAACCCAGCGAGCGACGCCGTCGTGACACTGACGGCCAGCACAGTGCTCAACATCACGGCCGCCATCGGCCACACAATCTGATTTCGTAACGGAAAACGCATGGCTGCATCCTAACACGCTTTCGATGTCATTGAGCGAACGGCTGCCGTTCATATCACGGCGGGTGTGATAATTATTTTGGCTCTTCCGGCGTTCCGGGGAGGCAAGTTTCCAAGCCACGGATGAAACACGGATTGAACACGGATCAGGACAGCGAACAAGACCAAGAAGAATCGAGTGAGGTCACGGAACGAGGGTGCTTAACGCTTTCAAACCCCTAGCTTGGTCCGTGCTTTTCTCCGTGGCAAAAAACTGTTGTCCGCGATTCCCGTCCGCCGCTCCTCTTGTTTTCCAATTCCCTGCCTCCGGTCCTGATCCGTGTTCAATCCGTGTTTCATCTGTGGCAAAAATATTCTCCGAATTGACCTCCCCGGATTTCCGAATGAGCCTTGAAAAATTAGCCTGCCCTGTGATCGAAGCCGTCGTCGTCGCACGCCCCTTCTCACGCTGGAGTCCGCATTGGGCTTGGCGATCAGCGCCGATCGCGCCAGACTGCGAATCGGAAAGGCGGGAGTTGCGGATGAGCGGTTCGGCAAAGCGATTTCAGTGTGTGGCATTGGATGCCGTGGGGACGTTGATCTATGCCGAGCCATCGGTCGGAGCGGCTTACGCTCAGTATGGTCAGCGGTTTGGTTCGCAATTGTCGGCCGAACAAATCAAGGCTCGCTTCGCGGAGGCATTTCGGCGTGCGGACGCTTCTTCGGTCGTTCAATTTGGTGAGCCGGGGCGGACGAATGAAGAGCACGAGTTTGAATTCTGGCGGCAGGTTGTTGACGAGGTTCTGCCGGATGTCGCGGACCGATCGGCTTGCTTCGTGGAATTGTTCGAACATTTCGGACGCCCGGAGTCTTGGCGATGTTTCGACGATGTCGCGATGACGTTGCGGGAACTTGAGCGACGCGGTTATCGAGTGTTGATCGCCTCGAATTTCGATGCGCGTCTGAATCGCGTCTGTGACGGACTGCTTGAATTGCGTGGGGTCGAGTGTCGCGTGATTTCGTCGCTCGTTGGATATCGGAAGACGCATCGCGGGTTTTATGGCTCTGTCGTTGCTGCGGCAGAGTGTGATCGGAGCGAGGTGTTGATGGTCGGCGACGATCTGGTGAACGATGTCGAATCGGCGCGAGCGGCCGGTCTCATGGCGGTGCATCTGAGACGTGACAGCGACCATTCGGAACTGCGGCGACTGACTGATCTGTTGGAGATGCTGCCATGACGGGGCCGTGGGTGGCAATTCAGCGGAATCCGACGTCGGGGACGGGAACTCGTCGTGGCGTGTTGCTGGAGTTGATTCGCGAATTGAAACGTCACGGGATTCGCCCACGCATGTTTGCGAATCGCGAGCGAATGCAGGCGAAGCTGGCTAATCCCGCGGCGCGCGAGCAGCTCGTTTGCGTGTTGGCGGCCGGAGGGGACGGAACGGTTGGTGATGTGATCAATCGGTATCCGGGGCTGCCGGTCGCGACGCTGCCGTTGGGGACGGAGAACTTGTTGGCGAAGCATCTGGGCATTCAGCCATCGGGAGTGCAGGTGGCTGAGTTGATTGCGAGTGGCTCGCGGCGAACGCTCGATCTGGGTCAACTTAACGGGCGGCGGTTCACGTTGATGGCGAGTTGCGGCTTTGATGCGGCGGTGGTGCATCAGACTCATGCGAATCGGCGAGGGAACATTCGCAAATGGCATTACTTGCCGCCGATCTGGAATTCAATTCGGAAGTACGATCATCCGCCGTTGCGGATCTTCATCGACGACGAACCGCAACCACGAGCGGCTCGGTTGTTGATGGCGGTCAATTTACCGGCGTATGCGTTGGGGATTCCGTTCGCTCCGCAAGCGACTGGCGAGGATGGGCAATTGGACTTGTGCCTTTTTCAGCAAGGCTCGACATTTCAGATGGCGAGGTACTTGGGGCATGTGATCGCCGGTCGGCATCAATCGCTGCCCGATGTGGCTTGCCTGAAAGCGTCGCGTGTGCGAATCGAAGCGGACGTCGCCGTCCCGTGGCAAATGGACGGTGACCCGGCGGGGTTTACTCCGGTGACACTGGAAGTGTTGCCGGCGGCGTTGGAAGTCTTCGCGCCGCGATGACATCGAGAATTGGAATGATGAAGAGATGCAGGAGTGCAAAGTGCCGAGTGAAGAGTGCAAAGTGCAAAATGAAAGAAGCATTCAGGCACTCTTCACTTTGCACTCGCCACTCTTCACTTTGCACTGCATTGAGTGAGAAGCCCAGGGAGGAATCATGCCAGACAATCCGATCAAAATTGGCAACATGCAATGCGGTGTGGGGCATCCGTTGCTGTTCATTGCTGGGCCGTGTGTCATCGAGAGCGAGCAACTGGTGCTCGATGTTGCCAAACAGTTGGCCGAGTGGGCCGATACGAACGACTGGCAACTGGTCTTTAAGTCGAGTTTCGACAAAGCCAATCGGACGAGCTTTCACAGCTTTCGTGGTCCCGGCTTAGAACGTGGACTCGACATTCTGGCGAAGGTTCGCGAAGTAACCGGGTTGCCGGTAACCACCGACATTCACGAGCCGCAGCAGGCGGAACCGGCGTCGAAGGTCTGTCAGATTCTGCAAGTGCCGGCGTTTCTCGCGCGGCAGACAGATCTCGTTCACGCGATCGCGACGGCTTGTGCGGCCAGCGGCGGAGTCGTCAACGTCAAGAAGCCACAATTTGTGGCTGCGGAAGACACGACGCACATCGTCAAGAAGTGCGAAGAGGCGGGTTGTCCGCGCGTACTGTTGACCGAACGAGGGACGACGTTCGGATACGGTCGATTGGTCAACGATTTTCGGTGCATCCCGATCATGCAAAAGTCGGGCGCTCCGGTTTGTTATGACGCGACGCACAGCGTACAGACGCCCGGCGGCAGCACGACTGGCGGACAGCGTGAGATGGTTCCGACTCTCTCGCGAGCGGCCGTGGCGGCGGGTTGTGACGCAGTGTTTGTGGAAACGCATCCCGATCCCGATCGTGCTCTGAGTGACGGTCCCAACATGCTGCGGCTTTCCGACGTAACACGGCTGCTGAATCAACTGACTCGGCTGCGGTCGCTCTTCCTGGAAATGACCGCGACGGGCGAGTAAACGTCCCGGCAATTCGTTCTTCCTTTCGTTGTTCGTTGGCGGAAAGTGTTCTCATGCAAAACGCAGTCGTTCTCCATTGTCCGCAGAGCCAGAGATTTGGTTGGGTCGGAGTCATCCTGAGCGTTGTTTTGCTGTTGTCCGGTTGTGCTCCGTCGGCGTCGACGAAGAAGTCGGAGAAGGTTCCGGCGGAAGACGCCGCGAAGGCCGAGGACTCGCGTGTTCAACGCAACTTGCAGAGCGCGTTTGAGATTTTGCGACCGGAGAAGCTTGGCATTGTGTCTGGGCCGGAGCAGGCGATCGCGGTGCTCAATGAATGGTCCAAGGGTGCGAAGGCCGAGGCTGAAAAACGCAATGAGCCGTGGGAGGCACATCGTCCGCACAGTTTATTGAAATCTTTGCCGAAGGCCTGGATCGACCAAGTCTCGTTGGAACAGTTCGTCGAGCGTGATGCGACGTATCTCCGAGATTGCTTGTGGGCGAATCGAGCGACGAAGTTCGGCGCGGGAGACGCGGAGAAAGATCTCGACGTCGTCGTGAAATTGTTTGAGTACGTCGTTCGGAATTTGGTGTTGGTTCCCCCCGGAAGCCGCAGTGTTCCTGTAGGTCCATTCGACGCGATGGTCCTTGGCCGTGGTACAGCCGCCGATCGCGCGTGGACGTTTGCGGAATTACTGCGGCAGCGGAATTTCGACTCGGTCATCCTGTCGCCGCGCCGAGCATCCGGTGATGCCGGAGACGATGCGAGCTTTCTTATCGGCGTGCTGTTCGACAAGGACATTTATCTCTTCGATCCGACGCTCGGACTGCCGTTACCCGCCGACGTGGCCGCACCAAAATCTCCTCTGCCGCGATTGCCGGCGTCGTTGCGGCAAATGCAACGTGAACCGGGATTGCTGACGGCGATTGCACGCGACAGCGGCGGGCGTTTTTCACTGACGGCGAAGATGCTGGAAGCTCCGTTGGTCGAGTTGATTTGTCATTCGGAACATCTCGCGGTGCGGATGAAGCGGCTGCAAGCGGAGTTGTCCGGTGAGCAATCGGTGATCCTGTCCGATCCGCTGGAAGACGCCGATGATCAACCGGGCTTATGGTCGCGCGTGGCGAAGCATCCGGCGGCAACGTGGTCGCCGGAGGACGTTGCGATTTGGAGCTATCCCGAAACGGTTCGTGATGCGGTGACTCGGATGACCTCTGACCAGCAAAAGGAACTGACGCGGCTGAGTCTCTCGATGGGAGCTCCGATTCGCGTGCAACGATTTCGAGAGAAGGCCGATTCGAATTCCCAAAATCCCTACGACTTGGAATTCGCAAAGCCGGAACGAATGCTGATGAAACGCCGAATGGAACATGTCGTCGGCCGTTGGACCGACGCGATTCCGGGTTACTTGGCGGCGCAGCTCTACGACGTTGAGACTCCGACGACGAAAGGCCTGGAGATCGTCTTTCTGGACAAGACGAAAGAGAAACAACCGGCCGCGATCGCGACGGTGGCCGAATCACGGACGTTGCGATTTCTGATGATGCAGCCGCAGTATGCTCCGGTTCGGAAGGTCCATTTGATGGCGGGGG
Organism: Planctomycetia bacterium; assembly: GCA_043777235.1. Lineage (GTDB taxonomy): Bacteria > Planctomycetota > Planctomycetia > Planctomycetales > Planctomycetaceae > SXKJ01. The sequence continues at coordinate 9,874 of JAYVQJ010000878.1, read as the reverse complement.
ATGACGCCTGTTTCTGGCTGGCGTTGTGTCAGTTCGAGCAGGAACGGTGGGATGCGATCATCGATCAATGCCGCGCCTACGACAAACATCACTCGAGCGGCGGCTGGGTGGCCGCGAATCAAACGCTCATGGCGGTGGCGTTGGTCAAAAATAAGAAAATGAAAGAGGCGATTCGCGTGCTCAAAGAGGTCGACGTGGACGACCCGCTGTCGGCCGGCAGCCAAGTCCTGTCGGCTCGTTGGCAGCGAATACTCGAAGCGGAGTAATTGTGGCCGAGTCGCTCCGCAACTCGACATCGAATCGTTGAGCGATTCGGCGACGATCTACACATCGCAAAGCTTGACCGCTTCAGTAAGTCCCGCGAGCGGATCGCGAGTCGGGATGAATTCCTGGCCGACATAACCCTTGTATCCAATCTCCAGCAGCTTGCGCATGATCGGCGGGTAGTTGATCTCTTGCTTGTCGTCGAGCTCCGCACGGCCCGGATTGCCGGCCGTGTGGATGTGGCCGATGACGTCTTTGCATTGCTCGATGCGGCGGATCACGTCGCCGTCCATAATCTGGACGTGGTAGATGTCGAACAAAATTTTCGCTCGCGGTGAACCGACTCGACGAGCGATATTGGCGACGTAGTCGATGTGATCTCCCTGATAACCCGGATGCCCCTTCATCGGATGGCTTTCGTCGCGCGTATTGAGGTGTTCGACGCAAATGTTGACCTTCTTCTTCTCGCCGTAGGCACACAGTTCCTTCAACGCTTTGACGCAGTTGTCGGCTCCCTCTTCGAGCGAGATTTCGCCGCTCTTCGGATCTTCGGCCTTCTTCCACTTGTAGCCGGTGAAGGCGATGACGTTGCCATAGCCGTACTCGGCACAACCGTCGATGGCCTCTTTCGTCCGAGCGATGACCTCGTCGTGATAGTCCGGGTTGTTCAAGCCGCGCATGAAGGGAGCACCGGGCATCCGGTTGCCGGCGATCGCGCACGTCAGACCGTGTTTCTTGATGACCGGGAAGTCCTTGTGGTCACCCAGCTCGATCGAAACGCAGCCGAGCTGCTTGGCGACTTGGCATTGCTTCTCGATGTCCCACTTGTCGCCGGAGACGTTGAAGCACCAGAAGACGATCGACTGTTTGACGTTTCCTTTGGTCACGACGGTTTTCTCTTTCTCGGCGGCGGCGGCCTGATGAGTGATGGGATGCAAAGCCGAGGCGGCACCGGCGGCGATCGCCGTGGCCAGGATTTTGCGGCGGCTGAAATGCGAACCAAACGTGGGATGGCTGGACATGGCGAAAACTCCTGCGAGTGTTGTCCGGCGGCCAATCCCGGCTGCGATCGAAGCCGCCTGATTCGCATCGCAACCGAGGACAGGATGACTTCGCGCGACCCAGTCGGCAAGCTCCGTATGGTGCCCGAATTCAGCGTCCGTTTCCGAACTCATTGACCTTGGACACAAGCCGGACTGCCTTCGATCTGGACAGAAAGCGTTGAAGCGCGAGGCATTGTCGCGGTGGAATCGGTTGGGGCCGAGGCGTCCTGCCAAAGATTCTGGGATGTGAGAAATCGAAGAATTCTCGTGGAAAACCTCGTACTGGAGGCTCGCAAGGGTTGATCGCCCAGCGACACCGGCATCTTCGGCACGATGCTTGCAAACTGCGTGGTGATGTCTGCTGCGCGATTGCGCGGCGGCTGTTGGTTTCGACGTGGTCGGCCCGGCTCCAAGGATTGCGGGCGGCCGATGCGGCTTCGACAAACGGATTGAAAACCGAAGCCTCCGTTCGGCGGCGCGAGTCGTCGGACACCACTGTCGAGAGTCTTACTGCTGTGAGAAATCGGCTCGGCCAAGTCGCCGTTTTGGTGACGAGGCGATCGAATCGCGCGTCGCAGATTCGTGAGCTTCCGTTTTGGCTCGTGAACGAGAGGAGCGAAGAGAAATGTTGCGCCGGTTGTTGCCATTGATGACTCTGGGACTATTGCTGTCCTTTGGAGCCGAGCGTGGATTCACTCAAGAGGAGAAGCCCGTTGTGGCAGCTCCGGATGCGGCGGCTCCCAAAGCGCCGGAGACTCCCGCCCCGACGGCGGCTCCCACGCCGGAATTGCCGGCATACTTCACGGGAGCGAATCCCAAAGATCCGAAGACTGGTGAGGAGATCAAGACGTGGCCGGATGCTGGTGGTGGTGCCGCCGGTTATTGGACGACTCCTTCCGCTGGACCTGTCGGTGACGGCGATCCGAAGGCGATGACTCCGGACAAGCTCTATGATCGGATCGCTCACAATGTGTTTTCGATCAACATGGTCTGGGTGTTGATCGCCGGCTTCCTGGTCATGTTCATGCAAGCGGGCTTTATGCTCGTCGAGGTCGGCCTTTGCCGAGCGAAGAACGGGGCACACACTGCGGCCATGAACTTGATGATCTATCCGCTGGGTTGCATCGCCTTCTGGGTGTACGGCTTCGCGATTGGCTGGGGTAACTGGTTCAACGGACCGGTTCCTCCGGGTTGGTATTCATCGCTCGGCCCAGGCACGTCAATTCTCAACAGCGGCGTCGGATTGGGTGCTAAGTTGGACGACAAGGGTGTGCCAACCGGTGCGTTCGATTACGGCCTGATGGGAACGAAGGGTTTCTGTTTGCACGACATGGATGACGTCAGCGTGATGGCGTTGTTCTTCTTCATGATGGTGTTCATGGACACGACCGCCACGATCCCAACCGGGGCAATGGCCGAACGCTGGAGTTGGAAGAACTTCTGCCTGTATGGCTTATGGGTGGCCCTGCCATATTGCTTGTTCGCGAACTGGGTCTGGGGCGGCGGCTGGCTGGCCAATCTTGGAACCACGATGGGATTTGGACACGGAGCCGTCGATTTCGCTGGCTCAGGAGTCGTTCACGCAATGGGAGGTGCGATCGCACTCGCCGGAGCGATCTGTATCGGGCCGCGAATCGGAAAGTTTGTGAATGGCAAACCGGTTCCGATTCCCGCGCACCACATTCCGATGGTTGTGGCCGGTACGTTCATCCTCGCCTTTGGTTGGTTCGGGTTTAATCCAGGTTCGACGCTGTCGGGCACGGATCTCCGTATCAGTGTGGTGGTCGTCAATACGATGTTGGCCGGCATCGCCGGATGCATCGCGACGATGGGCTACATGATGGTCAAGGGACTGAAGCCAGACCCCTCGATGATGTGTAACGGCATGTTGGCCGGTTTGGTGGCGATCACCGCTCCGTGTGCGTTTGTGGATTCTTGGGCGGCGGTCGTGATTGGTTTGATCGCTGGAGTGCTGGTCGTCGAGAGCGTCTTCTTCTGGGAACGACGCGGTGTCGATGATCCGGTTGGTGCGATCTCTGTGCATGGCGTCAACGGATCGTGGGGCGTGATTGCGCTCGGCCTGTTTGCCAATGGCAAGTACGGCATGGGTTGGAATGGCGTCATGCGGAAGGCGTTCGATGAGACTCTGGAAGCCGACGGCGTGTTGGCGGACGGTGTCCGTGGCGCGTTCTACGGCGATGTCTCGCAGTTGTGGGCTCAGTTGATTGATGTCGGAGTCGTCTGGGTCTTCGGCTTCACGATGGCTTACGTCTGGTTCAAGATCAGCGATAAGATCACCCCGTTGCGTGTCAGCCGCGAAGTCGAGATCGAAGGTCTCGACGGTCCGGAGATGGGTGCTCATGCCTACCCGGACTTCGCCCTCAACTCGCACTAATCGGTCGTCTGTGCGGACGGACTTCCGAGGCTCGTTGGTGGAGCCTCGGAAGTCAGCCGCGATCACTCTCCGCTCAACCGAAAGTTTCAAACCATGAAAAAAATCGAAGCCATTATCCGGCATTTCAAATTGGAAGATGTCAAAGAAGCGCTGACCAAGATCAACGTGCTGGGCATGACCGTGACCGAGTGCAAAGGATTCGGCCGTCAGAAAGGTCACAAGGAACAATACCGCGGAGCCGAATACACCGTGGACTTCCTGCCCAAGACGAAACTGGAAGTCGTCGTGGCGGACGGTCAGGTTCAGGCCGCGATCGACGCGATCGTCGCGGGAGCTCGGACTGGCAAGATCGGCGACGGCAAGATCTTCGTCTCCAACTTGGAAAACGTCGTCCGCATCCGCACCGGAGAATCCGGCGACACGGCCATCTGACGGCTGAGCATTCAGCGGACAGCCTTCAGCAAAAACAACAGACAGCCCGACTGCCTCAGAGCAGCCGGGCTGTTTTGCTTTGCGGTTCATTCCTCTGGCCCCAGTCGTCTGCCAAATGTTTCGCCAGACGAATGGGCCAGAGGAATCAATTGCTTGGCGGATCTGTTCGGCGTGCGACGACGGTTAATCGACCAGCTTGGCTCATGAGCGAAAGCAGTCGTGCCAACGGAGCCAGCAAGCACAGCCCAATCGCCGACGGATTGTCAGTCCAACGAATCAACCTCACGCCGAGCGTCCATCGCGGAAACTTCGTCCGTAGCCACAGTCCAATCGAGCCAACCAAGTTGTTGACGTTCCGTTGATGAATCAGCTCGATCAACTCGAAGCCGCTCGTTTGCAACAATCGCCTCAGAGATGACGGCGTGAAGTGTTGCAAGTGAGTCGGCAGTTGCAGCGCGTACCAGAAGCGGCCGAATACTCGCCGTTCCCAGCAACCAAAGTTCGGAACGCTGAACGACAACGTGCCTCCCGGTTTGAGCAACTCACGCGCGAGTCGCAACGTCGCCACCGGATCATGCAAGTGCTCAATCACCATCCAAGCGAAGATCGCGTCGAAGCTTCCCGGAGCGAAAGTTCGCGGATCGGCGGCGACGACCGACTCCAACGAGCCGACTCGAACATCGAACCCACGATCGGCAGCGATCCGCGCGACCTCGGCCGCCGGCTCGATGCCGAGACACTCCCACTGATGCTCACGAAGCTGTTGCAGATACGCCCCGTGCGAGCAGCCGAGTTCCAGTGCTCGCGAAGTGACTTGTGATTTGAAATTTGAAATTTGAAATTTCGGAACTTGCGCCGCTCGCGAGTCGATCCACCACAGCACTACACGTCGCAGCCAACGCCACGAACGAGGATCGAGCGATGATCGAGTTGAGCGTTCGCCCGGCACTTTGCACTTTGCACTTTGCACTTTGCACTCTGCACTGCCCGCCCCTCGAAACGGTCCATAGTCCGCCGGATAGAATTGCCCGATGCACTCAATCGTCGGACGCGGATTCAAGAAGACGTGCCGACATGCCTCGCAGCGAACGAGCGTGAATTCGCCCGGACATCCATAAAGCAAATCGGTGGCGACCAAGACCGATCGCGACCGAGCGTCACCGCAGAGCGGGCACGCGGTTGTCTCGCACGAGACCGCGTTTGACGGGGCTGACTCGTTCACAGCAGTGGCTCCTGCGGCCGAGCGGGAATCAGCATCCGCACCGCTCGCCAAGCCACGTCGTCACGCAGCAGCACCAGGACCGCGAACAGCACGACTGCACCGCCAGCCGCGCCGCACAGCGAGGGGAAAGGCAGAGCGGTCTGCAACAACCACCAGCCGACTCCCGCCGCCGCGGCCGAACCGATTGCCACTCGAATCAGCGTGCCGAGCACTCCGCGAAAGATGCCGAACCCTAATTGCATCGCGATCAATCCGAGCAACACGCAGGCATTGAGCAGATAAAACACCGATGTCGCGGACGCCAAGCCCAACACTCCGTGAGGACCGAACCAAGCGAGCTTCAACGCCACACCGACTCCAAACCCGATCATCCCGACGATCACCGGCGTCCGAGTGTTCTGTCGCGAATAAAACACCTTCGCGGCGATCTCCCCCAAGCTGCCGCCGACAATCATGCCGCACAACAGCATCAACGTTTGCGACACGATGCGAGTGTCCTCGGCCGAGAACCGTCCGCGTTGCAACAAGTCACGAACCAATGGACCACCGAAGAACACGAGTGCCACAACGATCGGCACCAGCAACAGCGTCAGGAACCGCAATGCGGCGGAGATTTCGGTTCGCAGTTTGTCGTCGTCCCGTTCGGCCGCATGTCGAGCCAGCGCCGGAAACGCCACGACCGCGAGTCCACTCGTACTCAGCGTCAACACCGCTGCCGCCAGACGTGACGCGAATCCCAATTGCGAAACATTTCGCGGCGACGCCGACGTGAGATACCGATCCAGCAACGGATCGAGCTGACAGCACGCCATGCCAATGACCAACGGCAACAGCAATACGAAACACCGCATCACGGCCGCCTGCGACTCCTTCGTCACCGGCCAGCCACGAGAGAAAATGCTGACCCACGGCATCTGCATTCCGAACGTGATCGCCGCTCCGATGCTGACCGCTTGAGCGATCCGTTCGATTCCGCCGCTCGGCCCGAAGTGCCACGCCAGCGCCACGGTGACGGCGTTCCCAATCACCGCCGTGAAGCCGGTCACGGCGAATCGTCCGTGACAGTGATTCCACGCGCGAGCCAACCCGCTCAAAGTGTTCCAGACCATCAAGCTCGCCAGCGTTTGAAACAGCTCGGACGTTCGCAGCAGTTGTTCGTCGTCGAATCCGGGATGCAGTGCCTTCATCCACGGCTCGGCAAAATGCTTCGCGACTTGCCACAACAAGAGTGTGAACAGGCCCAACGAACAGACAATCTGCACCGCCATCGACCACGCCGCCGTCTCACCGTCCCGTTCTCGCGTCTCGACATACACCGGCACGAATGCCGAGGACAACGCGCCCGCCAGCAACCCGCTGACCACCAGCGGCAACGTCGAAGCTGCGACGAAAGCATCCATGTCCGCTTCTGTCCCGAACCACTTCGCCAACAGCAATTGCAGAGCGAATTGCAGCCCCATTTGTCCCAACGTCAACAACGTCAGAACGGCAACCGACCGCAGCGAGGTAGAGGCAACAGGCATGAACGCTCACAGCACACGCAACATACGCGCGTCGGATTTGAAAAAACGCTCGAATTGGAAGCAGCGACTACTCGCCAGAGATGGTGGCACGGACAGGCGCTAATTGACCGCCACGATTTCAAAAGTGTTGGCCTTCATCACGAGTGCCTTGGCGACTTCCGCGTCCAGCGCGGGGAGCTTTGCCAAACGCTCCGTGATCGCGGCCTGACGTTTCACTTCGATCTCTTGCGCGGAGAGATTGAGCCCCAGCCAATCGGGGATCGAGACATTGGACAACACGATGCCTCGGAAGATCGCGTCGTGGTGGAAGCGGTTCTTGGCTTCGACCGCCGCACGCACGGCCTTCACTTGATCAGCGATCGGGCCGTCGGCCAATGCACCGGCGGCCAAGTTGACTCCTGCCGAGAGTTGGGCGTGTTCAAATTCGCCAATCTTCTTACCGCCCACTCGGACTTCATACATCCCGCGTCCCAAGCCGGTGACCTTCAAGCGATAGTCGTTGAGTTCTTCCAAAATCGGAGCGTGCGGCAGGATGCCGACAGCATCGGCGGGGAAGAACGGCAATGCGCCGTCGAGCCGCGAGAAGCTCAGCACACCGTCTTTCTTCGTGACGTTATCGACCGTGCAATTCTTCGCTGCGACGACCTTGCCAGCGGTGGCATCAATCTCGACGGACGAGACCAGCGACGGGAAGCTCAACCCTTTCAAAATGGACGCAGCCATCAACGCTTGGCCGGGCGGGCCGGGATGGACCGCGTCGCCGCCGGTAATGCGGTCGTACTTTGGACCTTTACCGCGAGCACCATCCAGTGCCGCGAGATATGGATGAAACTGATCGACGAACAGTCCCTCGTTTTTGTCGGCGATGGCCTTCACGCCCTCCGAAAACTTTTCCAGCGTTTGGTTGTAAGCGGTCAGCGCAGTCGGTCCTTGCTCGGCGGTGTCCAGCGGCTGCGGAGTCGCCCACGCGACGCGAATCTTCGCCGCTTTGGCTTTGTCGGCCATGCCTTGCAAGCCATCCATGTACGGCTTGAAGACACCCTCAGTGAAGGCACCATAGCGGCCGTCGTTCATGCCGAAGTCCACCGTCATCGCCGTCGGCTTGTGCAGCAGCACATCGCGAGCGAATCGTGAATTGCCGCCGCCCGACGTGTCGCCACCGATCCCCACATTGCGAAACGTCAGCTTCCAATTTGGGAAGCGACTGACCGTCCACATCTCGACGAAGTTCGAATAGAGATGCTGCTCGGTGATGCTGTCCCCGATCATCACGACGACATCGCCGTCCTTGAAAAAGAAGTCAGCCGCATTCGCCGACGCACTGCCACAGACCGCCATGACCACCACGCACCAACGCAAGAACTGCAACATGGGTGAAACTCCTTCAGAGTGAAACGGAACCGAGGATTCGAAGATTCGCGAACGACGAAGCAGTGTCGGACGTGAACGTCACCCAAACAAGCCAGCGAGCCTTCACCAGGTCACCGCCGGTCTTGCGAATCTTTGACGCGATCGCGGTTCATCCCGCGGAGATGGCAGAAATTCGCGGTGGTCGGGGGTTGGAAAAGGTGTCAGGTTGGAAACGATGTCAGGAATCGTTGACTGCTCGAAGCGCCAAAAACGGTTGCTGATATTTGTTCGTCACTGCGTCGTGGTGGGTCGCTCGATGGTTGACCCAACTCTACGGCTCAATGACCGAACCGAGCGAACTCTTCCAGGCTGACCAGCGGAGCGCCGGCGGTGGTGGCGACCATCTCTTCGACCGAGTGGGGATCTTTGAAGCCGGAGCCGGTGATCATGCAGAGGATGTTCGCATCGGGCGTGAGGCGGCGTTCGCGAGCGGCTCGTAGGGCACCGGCGAGGGCGACGGCTCCGGCGGGTTCGGTGAAGAGGCCCTCTTCGCGGGCGAGGCGGTGTTGAGTTTCCCAGACTTCTTCGTCGGTGACGACGTGGCCGCTGCCACCGGAGGCTCGGCATTCGGTGACGGCCCAGTGGCCGTCGTTGACGGTCGGGACTTGCAGGCCGCTGATCCGCGTCGTGCTGGTCACTTCGCGAGCTTGAGCGTGCCCGTCGCGCAGTGGCGTGGCCATCGTGTCGTTTCCTTCCGGCTGCACGACTTCGACGGCGGGACTTCTTTCGAGCACTCCGCGTTCGACGAGCTTGCGGAAGCCGCGCGCGGCGGCGACCGCGAGTCCGCCTCCGCCGGCCGGGCAGAAGAGATGGTCGATCGAAAACGAAACTTGCTCGGCGAGATCGAAGGCGACGGTCTCAACGCCGGTCATGCCGGGAGCGGAATACTTGTACGAGCTGACCTGCACGGCGGCGTCCGGCTCGCTGCCCCATTTCAAGATGAGATCGAACACGGCCGAACTGATCGTCGCGTCGGCTCCGAAGCCGCGAATGCGATACAGCTTAGCTCCGTAACAAAGCATCTGCTGTAACTTGCCGAGCGGTGCTCCTTCGACAATCGCGATCAGGCATTGAATCCCTGCCGCCGAACAGTACGCGGCGAGCGATGCTCCGGTGTTGCCGCTCGACGTCGCGATGCAGCGCGTCTTCCCGGCCGCGACCATGTGCGAAACCGTCGCTGCCGCAAAGCGATCCTTGTACGACGCCGTCGGGCTGACGAAGTCGAGCTTGAACCACAGATTCTTCAACCCCGCACTCGGCCCAATACGTCGCGAGCGAACCAGCGGAGTCTGTCCTTCACCCAACGTGATCCGAGCGTGTTCCGGGACGAAGTCGATCCAATCGGCCCAACGCCAGATGCTCATGGCTTGTGATTCCTGTGCGAGTTGATTTGATTCGCGGCCCGGTTGGGACGTTATACCTCACGCGGCGATGCGTGCGACATTTGGACTGCGGCAACCGGAGTTGCCGCTTTTCAGAACGATTGGATTCCACTGCGAGTTTTGAATCGCAAGTCGCCCGCTGACACGAGCCGTTTTGAAAAGCGGTGGTTCCGACCACCGCACTCCAAATGTCTCAACGTCCC
>JAYVQJ010000877.1:0-5060 GCA_043777235.1 Planctomycetia bacterium | reverse complement strand
GCGGGGCGGCGTCAGCCCCCCGACCAAACGAGGACACACCAAACAGTCGAGGGGCTAACGCCGCCCCGCTCGCCATAAATGCGGCGCGTTCGGAGTTGCTGGTTCGACTCGCACGGCTGTTGTTGGAGAAGAAGCCGGCGGACGACAAGACGGCCGATCAATTGTTGGCGATCGTGATCGCTCAATCGCAGGAGCAAGTTTGGTTGCGAGCCGCGAAGCAACTGCGCATCGTCTCGCTGGCCGGGCAGCGGCGAATCGAAGAGGCGGATCGGTTGATCGAATCCCTCGAAGCCTCCGGCCCGGATGAATTGCTTTCGCTGTTAGACGGACTGAATGCTGTTGCGGCCCGCAGCGATATCGGCACGCAACGCTTGGCGTCCGAACTTCAGTTGCGAGCATCGCAAAGCCTGGCCGACGCGCCGGCGAAGCTCACCGAACCTCAACGAGTTCGCATGTGGCGAGCACGAGCGGAAGCGTTCGCAGCCACCGGTCAGCCCTCGAAAGCGGTCGCGGTCTATCAGCAGCTTGTCGAGAAATCGCCTCGCGATCCGAAGCTGCTCCGCACAGCGGCCGAATTATTCGAATCGCTCGGATCAACAACTGGCGATCAACAAGCGAAGGTGGCTTGGCGAAAGCTTGAAGGACTCTTGAAGGCCGGCAGCGTCGAGTGGCTCGACGCCCGCTGGCACGTCATCCGCGGCTGCCGCAAGCTCGGAGAAACTGCCGAGGCTGAGAAGCTGCTGAAGGTCACGAAGTTGCTGTACCCGAACCTCGGTGGTGATGCGATGCGTGTCAAATTTGAAGACTTGTCGGGACGATAGACTTGTCGTCGAATCGGTCGGTCGTCGTTCGGAAAATGCTTTTTGAAACGCAGAGAGCGTTGAGGGATCGCTGAGTTCGCAGAGGGCTCTCCGCGACCTCTGCGTGCCCCCTCTGCGTTCTCTGCGTTTCAAAAAATACATCACGACCCGCTCCATCCACCCCAAAGGAATTTGCCCCACCCGCTGTCTCGAAAAGCCGCTTCGAGATTTCTTCTCAACGCTGCATTGCCTACTCTTCCCCGCCCTCAATCCTCAACTTGAAACCCGCAACGAATCACCCATGAAAACTGACGAACTCCGCGAAAAGTATCTCGCCTTTTTCGAGTCCAAAGGCTGCACGCGGCGGCCTAGTGATGTGCTCATTCCGCGAGACGACAAGACCGTGCTCTTCACGCCGGCGGGGATGAATCAATTCAAGAATCAGTTCCTCGGCATCGGCCCGATCGAGTTCACCAAGGCCACGACCAGCCAGATGTGTTTGCGAACCGGCGACATCTCAAACGTCGGCATCACGGCGTATCACCACACGTTCTTTGAGATGCTCGGCAACTTTTCGTTTGGCGATTACTTCAAGAAGGAAGCGATCCACTGGGCGTGGGAATTTCTGACCTCGAAGAAGTGGCTCGGCCTTGATCCCGAACGGCTGAGCGTCACGGTGTATCTCGACGACGACGAGGCGTTTGGCATCTGGCACGACGAAGTGAAAGTCCCAGCGAGCCGGATCACTCGTTGCGACGAGAGCGAAAACTTCTGGCCGGCGTCGGCTCCGTCGCAGGGACCGGACGGCGTCTGCGGGCCGTGCAGCGAGATCTATTATTTGCCTCCCGGTTCCGAGAAGACGGTCGAGATTTGGAATCTCGTCTTCACGCAGTTCAACCGTGTCGGAGCACCGCCGAACAACTTGCATCCGCTGCCGAAGAAGAACATCGACACCGGCATGGGCCTCGAACGCTGTGCCTCGACACTGCAAGGCGTGCTCAGCAACTTCGAGATCGACATCCTCAAGCCGATGTGCATCGCGGCAGCCGAAGCGGTCGGCAAGAAATACGACTATGCCGCTGCTCACGGCCGAGCCTGCCGCCGCATCGCCGATCACGTCCGCGCTTGCACGTTCGCGATTCACGAAGGAGCGTTGCCCGGCAGCGACAAAGAAAACTACATCGTCCGGTTACTGCTGCGACGAGCGGCGTTGGAAGGATACTTGCTCGGCAAGCACGATCCGTTCTTGCACACGCTGGTCCCTGCGATCGTCGCCGGCATGAAGGCCGCGTATCCGGAAATCACGAAGACCGTCGAGTCGGTCTCGAACGTGATCCTCGAAGAAGAAAAACAATTCCTGACGATCGTCGATCGCGGGATGCCCAAGTTTCAAAAGCTCGCCGACAAAGCGAAGTCGAGCGGCGGAGTTCTCTCCGGTGAAGCAGCGTTCGATCTGCATCAAACCGATGGCTTCTTGATTGAGCTGACTGAATCGCTCGCCGCCGGTGCCGGGTTGAAAGTCGATAAAGCACGCTTCGAGTCGTGTGTCAAAGAGCACGAAGCGAAGTCCGGAAGCGGAGCGTTCTCAAACTCGGTCATGGCGGCCGGGCCGATTGATTCGCTGCGACGACAAGGGGGCACCGAGTTCCTCGGCTACGAGCAAACTCAATCGACCGCGAAGATCGTCGGCATCATCGCCCACAAAGAGCTCGTCCCCGAGTTCGCATCCGTCGGCAATCAAGAGCCAATCGGCATCGCGCTCGATCGCACTCCGTTTTACGGTGAATCGGGCGGACAAGTCGGCGACGTCGGTACGCTGACAACCGACGGCGTCGAGTTCCAAATCATCGACACACAGAAAGACGGCGACGTCTGGTTGCACATCGGCACGCTTAAACGCGGCAAGTTGTCGGTCGGACAAACCGTCACCGCGACCGTCGATGCCGAACGCCGATCAGGCATTCGCCGAGCACACTCGGCCACGCACATTTTGCATCACGCGCTGCGGCAAACGCTGGGCGATCAAGCGACGCAACGCGGATCGAAGGTGGACCGCGACACGTTGCGGTTCGACTTCACGCACAACAAACCGGTCAGCGACGAAGAGCTGCAAGCGATCGAAAATGAAATCAACCTTCGCGTCGCCGAAGGAGCTGCCGTCACGACGAAGCTGTTGCCCATCGCCGAAGCGAAGCAGCTCGGTGCGATGGCGTTGTTCGGCGAAAAGTATCCCGATCACGTCCGAGTCGTCCGCATGGGCGATTGGAGCATCGAACTCTGCGGCGGCACGCATCTGACCAACAGCGGTCAAGTCGGCTTCTGCAAACTGGTCGCCGAAGAGCCGGTCGCCAAAGGTGTCCGACGCATCTCCGCCGTCACCGGCCCGAAGGCGTTGGAGAAAACAAGGCAACTCGAATCGCTCGTCAAAGAATTGTGCGTCACGCTGAAAGCTCCCGCCGATGAATTGACGAAACGCATCGCCGCGCTGCAAGACGAACTCCGCGACACGAAGCGCGAGCTGAGCAAACTCACCAGCCAAGCTGCCGCCGGCACGATCAACGACTTGATTGCGCAGGCCGAGACGATCGGCGGCGTTCGAGTCATCGCGCATCTCGCTGAGAACGCCACGCGCGACGCGATCCGCGAGATGATCGACCTGATCCGCGACAAAGCCGCTCCCGCCGCCGTGCTGATCGGAGCGGTCATCGACGGCAAAGTGAGCCTCACCGCCGCCGTCAGCAAAGACTTGATCGCGAAGGGCCTGCACGCCGGCGACTGCGTCAAAGCCGCTGCCAAAATCGTCGGCGGAGGCGGAGGCGGACGCCCCGACATGGCCGAAGCCGGCGGCAAAGACCCGTCGAAGTTGGCCGACGCGATCAAAGCCGGAGCCGATTACTTCCGAGCGAAACTGGGTTAGCCGTCGCGCGAAGAGAGCGTCCTGTATGCCTTCGAGCATTCAAGTCACCAAGCGATTGTTGGCGTTGATCGAAGAGAGCGATTCATCCGCCGAGCAGATCAATCAGGCTGCGCGCACCTTATTGCAATCGACTCAAGGAACATCTGCTAGCAATCTTCGCAACGTGCTCGAAACACTCAGTCTGGGTCTCGATGTTGAAGACCCGTCCCGCGCGAGCGTGCTGCTGATGGTCTGTGGCTCGCTGGTGGAATTCGGAGCGAAGACGAACACGCTTCACGAACCACTGATCCGACAACTCCGGAAGATCATCGAGCGATCAGGTCAATTCCAGAATGCGGTCCTGTCGCAGTTGCCGGCGTCCACGGGGAAAGAAGCCGACCGCGAATCGGCGTTCAAAAAAGCGGCGAAGAAAGCGGCTGCCGATCTTCCCGACGAAGCGGCGGCGTGGAGTGCTTTGGAGCAATCGTCCCTCGCGGGGATCTCGCTCTTCTCGGTCAGTCTTGAAGCACGTACGGCGGCTCGTCATGAATTGTCGTTGGCGCGTGAACTCGCCGAGTTCCATTCCGGCGCGGCTTGGTTGTGGAAAATGTTGCAGGTGCTGGATGACGAACCGCTGTTGGTGATCGAACCGGCGACTCGCAAAGGGATCATTGGCCGCATGAATGGCATCGCGGAAAACTTTCAATTGAACGTCTTGCTGATGGATGTGTTTCCGCGCGGTTGGTTTCGCCGCCGCCGTGTTTCCAAGAGTGCCATCGACGTCGCTCGCGGGATCGGGCCGCAAGAAACGGACGATATGATCCACGGAACCTGGAATCTTTACACCGCCAGCGCCTTGCGTGAGGACCGGACACTGCCCGATCCGAACGATGTCGAAGCCAGCTCCACTTGGATCTGGAACGAGGGAATTCCGGCGGATATCCCGCAGCATTCTGGACATCGAGTGGTACTGCTGGGTCCGACCGCATACGCGCGAACTTGGAATTCGCAGCGGGCCTTCAAGCTCTTGCCGGCCAGCATTTCCCAAGTACACAAGCTGACAACCCGCGAGGTTGAGGACTGGTTGGATCGCCTCAGAGGATCGATACCATGAGCCGGCACGCGCTAGGTAGACCGGCAGAGAAAAGTAGGCGAGTCACTCCGTGACTCGAAGATTGTAGGCGAGTCACTCCGTGACTCGAAAACTCCAGTCACGGAGTGACTGGTCTACTTTCTCTGCGGCCAGTTTTGAAACTGCCTACCGTTCTCTGTGGGACTGCTGCTACCGCACACGGTCGTGAGTGATACGAAGTCCCAGAATTAGCCGCGCGGCGCTAGCCCCGGTTCGTGCCGCAAAAACCGGG
>JAYVQJ010000876.1:0-5067 GCA_043777235.1 Planctomycetia bacterium | reverse complement strand
GAACCGGACGCTAGCGCGTACCGGCTGATAAAACTTGACACACTGTGTTCGACTTTCCTGGATCAAGCAATCCAGTCGGAGACAAGACGGGCAGGAGTGCCCATCCTCCGAATCGAATCAGCACAACAGAGTGCCCGCTGTGATCTCAAACCACAAGTGAGCGTGCTGGCCTGGCGACAGAATTCGCAACCCAGCATCGACGCCGCGAGCGTGTAAGTTGATCGCGTCGGTCACACAGGTATACGGCTCCAGGCAAACACACGGCCGATTGGGTGGTGTGAAGACGACATACTCGCGGAAGTCGGAACCGCAACGCTGCGTGACTTGCAGACCGGCCGCTTCGTCGAAGATCGCGGCTTCGATGACGCCGTGGTCCGCATCGAGACTGCTCAATACGTCGTCGAGCTTCAGCAGGTCGAGGTATTCTCCCTCACGCAGATCCTTCTCGGCCGGCACGTCGCGGAGTTCTCCGGTCGGCAGGCAATCGGTCAGCACCCACTCGCGATTCGCGGGGACTTGCACCAGACAGTTGGCCAACCGGCTGTTCTCGTCGAGCGGCACACGAAAATACGGATGAGTTCCGAAGCCCCACGGCAGCGGAACCGAATTCGGATTCTCGATGCGGATGTCGCAGCGCAGCGCACTGCCACGCAATTCGTACTTCACTTCGATCACAAAGTCCGCCGGCCAAAGCGGTCGTCGCTCCGGCGCATCGACCGACAACTGAAATTGTCCGACGGCGAACCGCTCGCCTTGCGAAGTGACTCGCCAAGGCCGATCGAGACAAAAGCCATGAATCGCGTGACCGTTCTTGTCGTGCAGACCGACATCGGCCGGGATGACATATTCGCGTCCACCCCACGAGAACCGACTGTCACGGATGCGGTTCGGAAACGGAAAGAGGATCGGAATCCCGTGTCCGCTCTGACGTAGCTTGTCGACCACGAACTTAGGATCAGCCTCTAAGACCGAGATCGTCCAGTCGCGCACACGAGCAGTGAACTCGAAACAATTGAAGCCCAACTCCGGCGCGATACGCGCCGTTGAGCCAGTCGCCGGGTCAGTGAGTGTGATGATAGACATGAAGATTCCTGAAACCCGATGCGACCACGGCCCGTAGGATGGGCACTCTTGCCCGTCCCGTGTTTCCGGAGGACGGGCAAGAGTGCCCATCCTCCAACTCGAATTCGCGCGGCGGCCGGAACGCGATACCGTTTCAACCGTACCGATGCCGAATCGAGCCGGAAAGTGGCGAGGGGAATTTCTTTGTGAGGTTGTCATGTCCCAACGTGTCTTTGCCTGCGTCGCACTGATCGCATCGTTCGTTTTTGCCGCCACGTTGCGTGCCGAGGAAGACGCTCGCAAGTCGACGGACGAGCCAGCCGCGGCAGGCTCGAACCTCAATGTACCGACAAAGACGCTGGGCGGACGCGAGTTCTGGGGGGACGTGACTCACTTTCACGGCTGGCGGATTCAGCACAACGTCATCACGAAGCATTACCGGCTGATCGACGGCGAGGACGTGCGTCGCGCTTGGGGCACGCGCGAGCAGTGCCAAGCGAAGCTCGATGAAATCAAGCGAGAAAAGAAACTGCCGAAGATGTCTGGTGAGGGAGTCCTGCTGGTTCACGGGATCACGCGCTCGTCGAAATCAATGGCCGCGTATCGGCAGCCGTTGGAGAAGGCGGGCTATCAGGTGTTCCCGTTCGATTATCCCAGCACGCGCGTCGATCTCGATGCGGCGGCCGACTACTTGCATCAGGTGATCGAATCGCTCGACGGGATCGAGCGGCTGCATATCGTCGCTCACAGCATGGGTGGACTCGTCACGCGAACGTACCGAGCCAAGCATCACGACGACCGACTGACTCGATTGGTCTTGGTCGGCTCGCCACAAAATGGTGCCGAGCTGGCTGACCTCGCTCGCGGCAAGGCCAACGGAGTTTTCAAGACGATCTTCGGCCCGGCGGGACAACAACTCGTCACCGATCAGGAGGGCTTCGTCAAAAAGCTGCCGACTCCCGATGTCGAGTTCGCCGTGATCGCCGGCGGTCATGCTCCGAACGGCTTCAACCCTCTGATCGACGGCGACGATGACGGCATCGTCAGCGTCACCAGCACGCGACTCGGCGGAGCGTCCGATTTTTTGTATCTCGAATCGATGCATCTGGCCCTCAATCGCAACGACACCGCTCACGCGGCCGCCGTTCGCTTCCTGCGAACCGGCAAATTCCGCGAGGAAGGGGACTCGCAACCGATTCCGCGCGAGTGATCTTCTTCGGAAATCGGGCTTTGCTTAGAGTCCCGCCCCTCGTGCGAAGCAAAGTCGACGAGTCACTCCGTGACTCGAACGTTCCGGTCACGGAGTGACCGGCCTACAGTCAAGGATCGGCGATGTATAAACTCTTGTTGTGTGTGCGGTATTTGCGGACGCGGTTTATCGCGTTGGCCAGCATCATCAGCGTGATGCTCGGCGTGGCCACGATGATTGTGGTCAACAGCGTCATGTCCGGCTTCGGCACCGAAATGCGCAGCCGCATTCACGGCATCCTCTCGGACGTCGTCGTCGAGACCAATAGCTTGGACGGTGTGCATGACGCCGACCGCTGGATGAAGATCATTCGCGAGGCCGGTGGCGACGACATCGACTCGATGGCCGCGATGGTCGAGATCTACGGCATGATGACCTACGACTATCGCGGTCAGCCGGTGATGAAGACCGTGCAACTCATCGGTATCGACCCGAAAACGAAAGCCAGCGTCAGCCCGGACCCCGGTTCGTTTCAGAAAAGCCTCGACAGTTACCAGGAGATCAAAGAGGACAGCCATGTCGTCCGTGAACCGCTCCGTTTGGCGAGCGAACCCGCTGGTTGGGAGCTGACCGCCGATGCTGCCGAATCGCGTCGGCATCGGAAAGAGTTGGAACAGCGATACCTCGAACAGCGCGAGTGGGAACAAAAACGCTCGCAGGCCGAAGCAGATTCCTCCGACCACACCGACCCACAGTTCGAGCCAATCAACGCTAAGACGGCAAAAGACTCCGAGCCGGTCACGCCGCCCGACTTCTCGCATGGCGACGAGCCGGCTGTTGTCGTCGACCAAGCCGCTCCGCAACGGGCGCGGTTGTACGTCGGCGCGGGACTGGTTGAGTTCGTCTACACAGACGAGGAAACCGGCAAGGCGAAGGTCATGCGCATCATCCGACCCGGCGACGATGTGATGATCAGCACCGTCTCGGCAGGACGTCCTGAACCGGTTCGCTTTCACGCGACGGTCGTCGACATCTTCAAAAGTGGCATGAGCGAGTACGACGGCAACCTCGTCTTCTGCAATCTCGAAGAGTTGCAAAAGGTGCGAGGAATGATCGACCCGCAAACGAAAGACGGTGCGGTCACATCGATCCAAATCAAACTGAAGAATTACGACCGTGCCAGCGAAGTCGTGAAGCGACTCAGCGCGAGCCTGCCTCCCGGTCTGTTCTCCGTCCGCACTTGGGAGCAGAAGCAAGGCCCGCTGCTCGCCGCCGTCGAAATCGAAAAGGCAATCCTCAACGTGCTGTTGTTCCTGATCATCACCGTCGCTGGCTTCGGCATTTTGGCGATCTTCTACATGATCGTTGTCGAGAAGACGCGCGACATCGGCATCCTCAAAGCTCTCGGTGCCACCTCGCGCGGCGTGATGACGATCTTCCTGTCGTACGGCTTGGCACTCGGCATCGTCGGCAGCGGAGTCGGCGTCGCGATCGGCCTGCTGTTCGTGACGTACATCGACTACATCGAGAAGGGCCTGTCGTGGGTGACCGGCCGCAAGATCTTCGACGAGACGATTTACTACTTCCCAAATATCCCGACCAACGTCAGCGCAACGATGGTCATTTGCGTGGCGTTGTCCGCCGTGATGATCGCCGTCCTCGCCAGCGTCCTCCCCGCCCGCCGAGCCGCCCGACTGCATCCGGTCGAAGCGTTGAGATACGAGTAGATAAAGTAACCCGAAGCGTCAGCGAGGGCGGGCGCTTCACGGACTTCGCAATTCAGAGTGTCTCGAAGCGTTCGCCCTCGCTGACGCTTCGGGTTAGTTTGCCCTGCCACTTCTCGGAAAGTTCGCAGTCATGCCCGACCTCCTCTCCCTCGAACCCACGCGCCGACTTATGCAACCAGCTTCGATCGCTCCTGTGCATCTCGCGACTGTCGCGTTGGAAAAATCGTATCGCAAAGGGAATCATCAAATTCCGGTGCTGCGCGGCGTAGAGATCAACATCCACCACGGCGAGTTCCTGTCGATCGTCGGCCAATCCGGCTCCGGCAAGAGCACGTTGCTGCACGTCATGGGCCTGCTCGATTCACCGAGCATCGGCGAAGTGCTGCTCGACGGCGACCGCATCGACGACTTGCCGCCGAAGACTCGCGACGAACTGCGGAACCGCGTCTTCGGATTCGTCTTCCAGTTCTACCACCTGCTGCCGGAACTGAGCGTTCTGGAAAACGTCCTCGCGCCGCTGATGATCCGGCACTCGATGCTCAGCTACTGGAAGCGTCGTCGCGAGTTCCGAGCCGCTGCCGAAGAGATGATCGAAAAAGTCGGCCTCACGCATCGCATCAAACACAAGCCGAACGAACTCTCTGGCGGCGAGATGCAACGGGCCGCGATCGCTCGCGCGCTCGTCGCGAAACCAGAAATCCTGCTGGCCGATGAGCCAACCGGAAACCTCGACGCTGGCACCGGCCAGGAAATCATGGGCCTGCTGCGAAACCTCAACGAGCAAGAAGGTCTGACGATCGTGATGGTCACGCACGACGAGAACCTCGCCCGTTCGGCGCATCGCCTCGTCCGCCTGACCGAAGGCCGCCTGGAACTCCTCAGCGACGCGGCGTAGTGACCGTCGTTTCGTCGTCGCGTTCAAACTGCTGAAAACAAATAAGGATTGCAGAGTAAGGATTGCAGAAGTACGAAGGTTCGGCCCAGCGGCTTTCCCTCGTCAATCTGCAATCCTTACTCTGCAATCCTTAATTCTTCTGGCTCTCCGCCATTCGTGTTGGAACGCATTCATCAGCCGCAGGGCGCTAGCCC
>JAYVQJ010000875.1:0-5070 GCA_043777235.1 Planctomycetia bacterium | reverse complement strand
CACGTTCTGGCGAACGTGGCTACGACAGCAACTCCAAGTCTTAGGTGTGACAAACCACTAGACTCAGAATTTGTGACGCATCGCCCTCGCTCACGCTTCGGGTTATTGCGCAGCGACGACGTAGCGAACGAACTCAATTTGAACAACACACCCATCGCTATTCGGGTTTCTGTCCGGACGATGACCGTGGGCTGAAAGCCGATGGCCGTTATCCTTTTCTCGATCGGAAACTGACGACGGCTTTCGGCCATCGGCCCAGGGCTAGCGGCCGGGTAGTGTCCTAATTTGTAGGCCGACTTCGCCGAAGTCGGCTATTCCCGACATCGGCGACGTCGGGCGACATTGAAAATAGGACACTACCCGCGGCCGAACAACGCGTCGATTGAGTTGCAAACATGACTTGCTGAGTGAGAGACCATTATGCGCATCGTCACGATTTGTCTGCTGGTTGGGATGAGTGTCGTGGCTTCGCCGTTGCAAGCGGACACGACGTTGGTGTTCGACTGCCAGCCGAAGGCCGCCGTGTTTGTCTCCGAACGTGTTTGGGACGACGCGACTAAAAACCCAGAGCCGGCCGGCATGTGGAGATCGCTCAAGCCGGAAGACAATCGGCGGCGGTTGCGAGAATCGGTGCGCGATTTCGTAGCGATCGTCGAACGGATGTCGGGAGCGAAGCTGCCCGTTGAGATCGGTGCTCCGAAGGACGGAGATGCTCGCGCCGCGATCTTGATCGGCGAGTTAGCGACAGCCAAGTTCGGCCCGCCCGCGAAGAAGGCGGAGTATCATCAAGGTCTGCGAATCGTTGTCGGCAACAACGTTGTTGGGTTGATCGGCGAGAGTGACCTCGCGACGAGCTACGCGATTTACTCGCTGCTCGATCAGTTGGGCTGCCGTTGGTTTCTGCCGAGTTCGATGGGGGAGGTGTTGCCAGGGAATGCGAGTCATAGGAATGACTCGCCTACGAGGACGATCACGCTCAAGGATCAAGACGTCTCGACCGCGCCGTACACGATCTATCGTGGCCTGTGGTATTGCGACAACGATTTTGCCAGGCGGAATCGGCTCGGTGGCATGGAACTGTCGGCTGGGCACGCGCTGGAATATGCCGTGCCGAAGGAACTCCGCGAGCAGCATCCCGAAATTCGCGCGATCATCGGAGGCAAGCCGCATCCGCATTGGATCAAGTGGACTCACCCGTTGGTCGCCGAGGCGATCACGAAGTCGCTGCTCGACAACCTTGCGAAGAATCCGGAGACGAAGTCGTTGTCACTCTCGCCCGATGACGGCGCGACGTGGGACGAATCGGACGACACGAAGTTCGACGCGGGTGACTTCGATCCGTCGCTACAAACGGTCGCGAAAGCGGATCGCTTGATGGTGCTGTGCAATCGGATCGCGGCCGCGATCTCGCCGAAGTACCCAGACGTGAAGTTCGGGATGCTGGCCTATGTCGATTACACACGGCCCCCCGTCCGCGAGAAGCCGCATCCGTCGATCGTGCCGCAGATCGCTCCGATCACGTTCAGCCGAGCACACCCGTTGAACGATCCGGGCGAACCGAACAACAAGTCGATGCAGCATCTCGTCGAGGGTTGGGGCAAAGTCGTGCCGGCGACGAGCTATTACTTCTATGCCTACTATCTCGCCGAGGTCTCATCGCCGAACCCGATGCTGACGAAGTGGGGCCACGACATCCCGTTCATCTATCAGCGCGGAGCCTGCCGCTACTGGCAGCCGGAAACGCTGACGAATTTCGACACGTCGCTGCACGCGCATTGGCTCGGCCTGCGAATGGCGTGGGATCCGTCGCAGAATCCGCAGGCGATCGTCGAGGAAATCAACTCGCGTCTGTACGGCCGTGCCGGAGCCGCAATGTCCGCCTATTGGAAGCACATCGACCAGACGTGGGTCAGCGTCCCCGAATACGCCGGTTGCGGCTTCGGCCATCTGCGCCGTTGGAATCTTGAGAAGATGACCGAGTCTCGCCGCTTGATGAACGCCGCTCGCGCCGCCTGCACAAACGACGCTGAAACGACGCGCGTCAAACTCGCCGACGATTCGCTCGCGGCGTTCGAGATGTTGATGCAACAACGCCGCGACCTTGCCGACGGGCGTTGGTCGAATTTGGCTCAACAAGTCGCCGCGTATCGCACGCGGCTGATCGAACTCGGCAAGCAATACGAACCGCAGTTCGCGTTCACAAAGATGGGCTGGACCGGCGAGAACACGCTCAATGTCCGATATTTCGATGCCTTCTATGGCCTGACTCACAACGATGCCGCACGCGTCGCGACGCAATTCAACGTCGTCGCCGCACCGCTCAAGCAGTGGCGATTCCAAACCGACAAAGACAAACAAGGTGAAGTGGCCGGTTGGTCGAAATCGGAATTCGACGATTCAGCTTGGAAGACAACCGACTGCGTCACCGACACCTGGTCGTCGCTCGGCCTGCACAATTACATGGGGAGCGCGTGGTATCGCATGAAACTGAAAGTCCCGCCGCTCGCCGCCGGCAAGAAGACGTTCCTGTGGATCGGTGCGACCGACGGCCGAGTCAAAGTTTTCGTGAACGGTCAGCACGTCCCGCACATCAACGAAAAGGGGGAGAAGGCGGATTCGATCAGCGGTTACTGTCAACCGTTTTCGTTCGACATTTCCTCGGCCGTGAAGCCCGATGCCGAGAACGTCATCTCGCTGTTCTGCACACGCGAGATCGTCAACGAACTCGGCACCGGCGGATTGCTGTCACCGGCGGCGATCTATTCAGAACGATGAAGCGCGATGCCTCCGCGGACTTCAATCCACCGGCTCCGTTCTTCAATCGTTGAAGTTCATTACGCGGCAGATGGATTCCAACAACCGCGCATCTTCGAGGCACTGGCCGACAGTGAAACGGAACTACCACTGCCGCGCAACCGATCAAAACCGCTCAGCACACTCTTGACCTGCGGTTCATGACGTGCCAAAACGACTTCAGGGCATGAGCTCTGGGGATTGAGTCGTTCGTTTCGCAACTCCACTGGTCGTGTCCTATTTTCAATGTGGCCCGACGTCGCCGACGTCGGGAATAGCCGACTTCGGCGAAGTCGGCCTACAAATTAGGACACTACCACTCCACTTTAACCTGGGGATTCACGCCGTTCTCTTTGGTTGCGGCTCTGCCCCCTGCTGTCCTCTTGAGAAACCAGCAAGGCTTCGCCTCAGACCATCAGCCGGCACGCGCGAGCGTCCAGTTCGAGAGTCCATCCACGATCCGCACCGGACGCTCGCGCGTGGGGGCTGATGAAACCTGACTCATTGAAAACACGTTTTGAAATCGAAGAGGTCGACGTCCGATGGCTGATCAGAGTCCGGAGAGCTCGTTGGACGCTTGCCCGTTGTCGTGGCCGGAACAGCGTCGCAACCTCGTGTTGTTCGCAGCTTGTACCGGGATGCAATATCTCGCGGCTCCGGTGTTGTATGTGGGGATCACCCAGGCATCGTTGTGCGATCGGTTGGGGGCGGATGCTCGGACGGCGAATTTGCCGGGGACGTTGTTCTTTGCGATGACCGCGATGCCGGCGATCATCGCGTGGTTATCGCCACGAGTTGCTTCGCTGAAACGGAACTTGATGCTGTGCTATGCGACGTCGGCAGTGATGCTGGCCGCGATGGCGATCACGCTTGCGTTGCCGATTCCGACGTCGATCAAGCTGGCGATGATCATTCTGCAAGGAGGTGTATCGGGAGCCGTGATGCCGGCGGCGATTGCGTTTTTGTGGGAAGTGATCGGCCGCGGATCGGCTGAGTCACGGCGCGGGCTTGCGTTGAGTCTCGGTTTTGGGGCGGGGCCAGTGTTGGCCGTGTTAGGTTCGTTCGCTCAAAACGCGCTCTTGGGGGGCGACCTCTTCGGGCTGAAGTTTCCCGGCGTGGAGTATCCGTTGAAGTTCGTCGCGCTGTTCGGTGCGGCAGCTCCGGTGATGGCGTTTGCCGCGTTCTTGTCCCGATTCTTTGTCGTGCCGCCGGTCGATCGCGAACCGGAGCGAGAACCGATTTCCGCTGTCATCAGTTTGTTGATCGGCGTGCCGCTGATGATCGCTTCGGTGGCTTTTCTTCATGCGGCATCAGCAACGGATTTGCCAGTCTCACCGAAGGGTGACGTGAGTTCCTCGAACGTACGGATCGAGCAGGTTCCGTCGAAGGTCATTGAGCCGACGGAGTCT
This sequence comes from Planctomycetia bacterium, assembly GCA_043777235.1. Classification (GTDB taxonomy): domain Bacteria; phylum Planctomycetota; class Planctomycetia; order Planctomycetales; family Planctomycetaceae; genus SXKJ01. The sequence goes on along the minus strand of JAYVQJ010000875.1, from coordinate 868 downwards.
GTGAGAGCGAGGCGGTTTCGGATGACGGGCTATGTGACGGCGATCCTCGCGGCCGTCGCGTTGATCTATCACTTCCGCGCGTTGCTCCAGCAGCGAGTCCTTTTCCTGGCGACGGTGGTCACGATTCTCGTCTACTCGGGGAACATGGCTCCGTCGAATATGAATTTGTATGCGCCCGATGCCATTGGCGTCTCCGAGAGCGAGTTGTCGGAAAAGGACTCTCCGGGGAACGACTCGTCTCTGAAAAAGAAACTACCGGAGAAATACGCCGGACGACAGAACATGCTGCGGTTCGGTTTCAAAGTCGTGGCGGGAGCGTTACTCGGTTGGGTGCTCACGCGGACGAATGCACGAACCGGAATTTTGGCGACCTCAATGATCTTTCTGGCCGCGCAGGTGTGGGCCATGTTGGTCACCGGGCCGTGGTATCTGATCGCATTTGGGATCTTCGGAGCGGGTGAGTTGATCGGCGTCTATTCGCCGAACTACATCGTCTCGGCCTCGCGCACGAATGACCTGCGCCGCAACATGGCGTTCGCCACCATGCTGATGGTCCCCGCTGCTCCGGCCGGTTACCTGTATGGCGCGATCGTCGATTTCGTGAAGCAGCACGAGTTGACCGCCTGGGGAATGAACTCGGTCGCACTGGGCTTTCGACTCAGCTTCCTGACCTGCGGCCTGTTGATCCTCAGCGGCATTGTGGTGGCGGTGGCGTTGTTGCCAAAGCAGCCAAGCAGAGAACCGAACCCCGCTCTTCCCGATGGTTTGGACGATGACGAAAGTCTTTCGTCATCGCCGAACAATCCTCGGTAATCTCTCTGATGGAAAGAGTTTTTTTAGAGCGATTCCAAGTTGCTGTCGCGGAACT
>JAYVQJ010000874.1:0-5072 GCA_043777235.1 Planctomycetia bacterium | reverse complement strand
TCTGCATGGGCGCGATGCCGATTCGATTCTCGCAGCGAGTCTGCAATCGCCAACGTAGCCTCCTCGCTCCCGCGAGGAGGAGCTGAGAGTTTTGGGTTGATTTGCTATCGGTCATCACTGGCGTGTCGCTCCGCCTCGCGGGAGGGAGGCGGCTACGTTCATGGCAGCGCGTCGTATTGGCCCCACGGGAGCGGCATCGACGGTTTGCGAGCTTGATGCCGAGTCCGCACGTCGATTGGTCGCTCGCGGAAGTACTCGACGAATCGGCCGAGTTGTTTCACCGATTCGTGGAAGACGCGCTCGCCCTTTTCTTTCGTGGCCTTCTCCGCGTCGCCGAGCACTCCGGTGTCGTTGTAGCTGCTGGTCCACGAGATCAACGCTCCGGGGCCGGCTCCGAAGAGATCAACCCAGTTGAACGGGTTCTCCTCGTCGTTCATTTTGATCGTGCCGCTCTTGATCTTGTCTTTGCGGACGCCGTCTTCGTCGAGGTACAGATACAGCGATGTCTCCAACTCGCAGGCGTGTGAGCAGCCGCCGGGGAATTTGCTTTCGCGCCAGCTCGGCAGGAACTCCTTGTCGATGGTGAGCAGGTTCCACCACGCGATCAGCACGCACTCGGCATCGGTTTCGAGATTCGTGCGCCGCGCCGCCAGATCGAGGTTCGGCATGTTCGAACCGTGGCCGTTCAACAGAATAATCTTCTTGAAACCGTGGTACGCGAGCGACTTCGTCACGTCGAGCACTTGCTTGATGAACGTCTCCCAATGCGTGTTGATCGTTCCGGGGAAGTCCATCACATGCCCGGTGTAGCCGTAAGCGATGTGTGGCAGGACGAGGATCTTGTCTCGCATCGACTCGCCGACGCCGCGAGCGATGCCCCCTGGACAGACCAAGTCGACATCCAACGGCAGATGCGGGCCATGCTGCTCGACCGCACCGCAGGGGATGATGCAGACTTTCCGCATCTCGATCGCTTCGTTGATTTCGGGCCAGGTCAGTTTTTCATAACGCCATTCAGTCGCGGCTCGGCTGGTCATGAGCATCTCCGTCGTGTGCAGCAGGGATGAGCGAAGGCCGGATCTCCATGACCGGCACCGACAGACTATCGGCTGTCGCTCAGAAGCGCAACCGATCGCAACAGCGAGGCGGATTACCGCGCTCGTCGTCGCAATCGCAGGAACCGGCTACGCAGCCCGGTCAGCGAAAGCGAGTCACGCCACGATCCGCGATCTTCTCGTGACCAGACGGTCGTGACGACTCCGCTTAGCAACGCACCCGCAAGGACTGCAACTCGACTGCCGTGACGTGCCTTGATCGTGGTCGCGTCAGATCCGCGTGACAGGAAGTCGAACTCGTTCCAGCCGGCGTCGTTGGCCCAGCCACGAAGCACCGTGCGGACCTCCTCGTCGTCAACGGGGTCTGCCAACGATTGCTCGCCGTCCGACATTGGATCGTCGCCGTGCGAAGAATCCTCAATTGGCGCTGGCTTCGGTAACGGTTGGGCATTGTCTTCAATGATTGGCCCCGGCTTTTGTTCGCCACCGACAGGCAACACGAAATCCGGTTCTTTGCGAAACAGAGCGTTGATGATCTTTTCGATCGCCTCGTCAGGCGTCGGCAAGACGAAGTCGCCAAAGTCCGGAGCTTGAAGCTCGGTCTTCGCTCGCTTCGTGATCGATGTCGTGAGCGCCGCATCGAAGTCATGGTTGGGCGTCGAGATCGTACTGAGCGGCGCGAGGCTGTTTGATGCTTTTGTCTCAACCGTCAGAGGTGCCGTCGGTGATGCCGAGAAAGCAACGACCAAGTCCGCTTGCCGAGCGTTCGTAGTCAGCAACGTGGGCCGCTGGCTGATGGCCGAGTTGCGGGCAGACAGGACGGAGACGTTTTCGACCTGCAATCGCCCTGCCCCGCTGACCGAGAAGACTTCATCGAACGGAGTCCCGTCGATCGTGCTCGTCGTGCCACCGAGGATCGTGACGTCGTCCGTCACCACGAGCGGCCCATTGGCCAATGAAAGCGATACGACTCCCGCAGGCAGTGTGATCGTGTCGGCTCCGAAGTGCGCATTCGCCTCCTCAAGAGCAGCTCGTAATGTCGTCTGACCGTTCACGTCAGCGGCGACGCCGTCACCGAGAATTGCATCGTGCGAATCAGCGAGGCTATTCACGATGAAGGCCGACAACATTCGCCGCGGCTCGAAGGTCTCGCCGGAATAACAGGCCGATTGACGTCGACGCCGAGTGGGGCGAAACGTCTTCCAAGTCGTGACAACACGTTCCCACCACGAGCGAATCGGCATCGGGCATTCCTTGACGGATGCAATCGCAAAGGGGCCGCCGCGAGGCGACCCGCTTTTGAAAACTCGACCGGCTTGCCTTACAAGGCGTCACCTCGTTGGATCGGCAGTGGCGTGAAATCAGTCCCAAGCAAACATTGCCGGTCAGGCAGATTGGTCGAACTTTGCGGGCGTGAAGCGAGTCCCGATCAGTGTGGGCGGACTTCGCCGAAGTCCGCCAATGGCGACCGATGCCAACCACAGCCGATTTCGGCGAAATCGGCCCACACTGCCACGATCTGGCAAAACGACTTTCGGAAATCAAACTCATGCGTGTACTCGTCACAGGCGGCGGCGGATTTCTCGGACGGTACATCGTCGAGCAACTCGCCGCGCGCGGCGACCAGGTGCGAGTCTTCAGCCGACAGCGATACGCCGAACTTGATGCGCTCGGCGTCGAGTCACGCACCGGCAACCTTCAAGACCAAGCGGCGGTCGCAGCGGCGTGCGAGGGAATCGAAACTGTCTTTCACGCCGCTGCGCTGCCCGGCATTTGGGGTCCGTGGAAGTTGTTCCACGGCATCAACACTCTCGGCACCCAGCATGTCATCGACGCTTGCCGAAAACATCGAGTCAGCCGGCTCGTCTTCACCAGCTCGCCGAGCGTCGTCTACGACGGCCATGATCATCTCGGCGCGGACGAATCGCTGCCGTATGCGACGAAGTTTCTTTGTCACTACCCGCATAGCAAAGCACTCGCCGAGCAAGCGGTCCTTTCCGCCAACGGCCATGACGGGCTCGCGACCTGCGCGTTGCGGCCGCATCTGATTTGGGGACCGCGCGACACGCAGCTCATCCCACGCCTGATCGAACGAGCGAAACGCGGCCAACTGCGGCGAGTCGGTGACGGTACGAATCTCATCTCGATGGTCTACGTCGAGAACGCCGCGCGAGCACACCTGCTTGCTGCCGACGCTCTCAACCCCACGTCACCCGTTGCCGGCCAAGCGTACTTCATCAACGAACCGAAGCCGGTCAACTTGTGGGATTGGATCAACACGTTGCTCGGCCGAGCCGGACTGCCACCAATCAAGAAGTCGATCTCCGCCGGAGCCGCCTCGACAATCGGTGCCGTCCTCGAAGGAGCGCATTCGTTGTTCGGCATCTCCGCCGAACCGCGTATGACACGATTCCTCGCGTCGCAGCTAAGCCGTTCGCATTGGTATCGCGTGGACAAAGCCCGCCGTGATTTCGGATTCGAACCGCTCGTCAGCGTCGAAGAAGGGCTGCGACGTCTTGAGCCGGAACTGCGACTTGTCAGTGCAGAGTGAAGAGTGCAAAGTGCCGAGTGCAAAATGAAGAGCGGTGAATCATGGCTGTCCTCAGTTTGCACTTGGCACTCTTCACTCGGCACTTTGCACTTCCGCCTGAAACTTTCCGCCCCACCAAAATTTCAGACCTTTGTTCGACAGAGAGAGCTTCGTCATGCCCGCCACCAAATCTGAATTGCTGCAAACGGACCTCGCGCACCTGATTCACCCGCTGCACAATCGCAAGCTGCACGAAGCGGCCGCGCATGTCTGGGTGCGAGGCGAAGGAGCGATCCTCGTCGATGCCGACGGCAAGGAATACATCGACGGGCTGTCTGGTTTGTGGAACGTCGTGGCCGGTCACGGCCGGAAGGAACTCGCCGAGGTCGCGGCTCAGCAGATGGAGACGCTCGCTTACTGCTCCGGCTACGCGGGGAGTTCGAATCCGCTGGCGATTCAACTGGCCGAGCGACTGGCAGGTCTCGCGCCGCCGTCGATCCGGCGGTTCTTCTTCACGTCGGGCGGCGGAGAGTCGAGCGACACCTGTTTCAAGACCGCTCGATATTTCTGGCGGATGCAGGGCCGGCCGGAGAAAACGAAAGTCATCGCGCGGCACTGGGGCTATCACGGCAACACGCTAGCAGCGACCGCCGCCACCGGCATCACGAGCTACTGGCCGATGTTTGAGCCGCGCGTTCCCGGCTTCGTTCACATCCCGTCGCCGTATCCGTATCGCTACGTCGCGCCGGCCGGAATCAGTCCCGGCATCGCCGCCGCGAATGAACTCGAACAGGCAATCCTTCGCGAGGGACCAGAGACCGTCGCGATGTTCATCGCCGAGCCGGTGCAAGGGGCCGGCGGAGTGATCGTCCCGCCCGACGACTACTTCCCGCGCATTCGTGAAATCTGCGACCAATACGACGTGCTGCTGGCCTCCGACGAAGTCATCACCGGCTTCGGCCGCACGGGAACAATGTGGGGCCTGAATCACTGGGGCGTGCAGCCCGATCTGATTCAATTCGCGAAAGCGATCACCTCTGGCTACTTCCCGCTGGGTGGCGTCGGCATGAGCGAGCGGATTGCTCAAGTGCTCGACACCGGCGAGATGACTTGGATGCACGCCTACACTTACAGCGCTCATCCCGTCGGCTGCGCGGTCGCGCTGCGGACGCTCGACATCATCGAGCGTGAAGATTTTCCGTCCCAGGCCGCCGAGAAGGGAACCTATTTGCTGAACCGACTGCGAGACGCACTCGCGTCACACACTCACGTTGGCGACGTGCGCGGCAAAGGCTTGATGTGCGGCATCGAGCTCGTACAGGACAAGTCCACAAAGACCGATTACCCCGCGACCGACGGCATCGGCCACAAGGTCCATTTGGCCGCTCAACGTCGCGGCCTGTTCACTCGCTTGCGGGGCGACGTCTTCTGCCTGGCACCGCCGATCATCACACCAATCAAGTTGCTAGATCGAATCGTTGAAATAC
>JAYVQJ010000873.1:0-5080 GCA_043777235.1 Planctomycetia bacterium | reverse complement strand
CGCCCATCGGCTAATTTTGACACGTTTGGCTGAGAACCCAAAAGATGAAAGAGCGGCGGAAATATAGTGAGTGATCTTGCCGCTCCGCTACGATGCCGCCCGGAGGTGTGCGATGAGCCTGACAGGAAGTTCGCGGCGGTTTTGGATTGCCCTGTGTCTCTGTGGTTTGCTGATGGTCCCGGCATGTCGGCCGAAAGTCACGGGGCCAACGGTGGCCGCCTTCGACAGCGAACCAGACGCCGAAGCGATCGCCGATTCCACGCCGCTGCCTCACGACGCCAGTGACGACTTCTTCAATAACGGAGTCATCCCGACGCTGAAGATCGAACTGAAAGAATCGCAAGCGAAAAAACTTCGCGAGGATGCTCGGCATTACGCGAAGTGCAAGCTGATCGAAACGACCGCCGACGGCGAGACGATCTACGCCGACGTCGCCGTGAAGTTGAAAGGAGCCGCCGGCAGCTTTCGAGAATTCGACGACAAGCCCGCCTTCACGCTCAACATGCACAAGCACGCGAAAGATCAAACCTTTCACGCGCTGGAAAAGTTTCATCTCAACAACTCCGTGCAGGACGAGTCGTATCTCTGCGAATGGATTTGCTCGGACCTCTGCCGTGACGCGAAAGTGCCAGCCACGCGAGTCACTCACGCTCGCGTCTGGCTGAACGATCGCGACCTCGGCTTGTACGTTTTGAAAGAGGGCTTCGATCAACCGTTTCTCAAACGCCACTTCGGCGACGCGAGCGGCAACTTCTACGACGGCGGATTCGTGCAGGACATCGACGTCGATCTGGAAAAAGATTCCGGCCAAGGCCCCGATGATCACAGCGACCTGCGAGCCTTGCAGGCTGCGTGCCAGGAACCCGATCCCGAAAAACGCTGGCCGGCGATCGAAGAGCGGCTCGATGTCGATCGGTTCCTCAGCTTCATGGCCCTCGAACTGATGACCGCCCATTGGGACGGCTACACGCCGAACAAAAACAACTACCGCATCTACTTCGCACCGCCGGAGGGGAAGGCCCGCTTCCTGCCGCACGGCATGGATCAGATGTTCGGCGATCCCGGCTTCCCGATCCTCGAATATCACGAGCCGATGGTCGCCAGCGCCGTGATGCACAATCCCGAATGGCGCAAACGCTACCGCGAACGAGTCGCCGAACTGCTGCCGCTGTTCGAGCCAAAACGTCTCCACGAAAAGCTCGACACGGTCCTGACTCGTCTGCAACCAATCGTCGCCGCAATGGGCGAAGAGTTCGCAAACGCTCACGCCGACCGAGTCCGCGAACTCAAAGAACGCATCGCAGCTCGCGAGCCGAATCTCCGCGAGCAACTGCAAAACGGCGACCCAACTCCGCTGGAATTCGACGGCAACAACCCGATCGAACTCGCCGACTGGTTCCCCGCTCAAGAGACCGACGACACGCAGATCGAAGAAGTCGAAATCGACGGCCGCAAGCTGTACTCGATCCAAGTCGGCGAGTCCGGCCAATGCGTCGCCTCATGGCGTCGCAAAGTGCTCCTCGCCAAAGGCCGCTACCGCATCGAAGCCAAACTGCGCACCGAATCCGTCGAACCTCGCGAAGACGAGCCAGGCACCGGAGCCGGCCTCCGTATCTCCGGCGACAAGCGAGACAACAAACTCACCGGCGATGCCGATTGGCAAACCGTGAGCTACGACTTCGAAGTGCTCGAAGAGGTCCGCGACGTCGTTATCGTCGCGGAACTCCGAGCGACTCACGGACGGATGTGGATTGAACCGGTGTCGCGAATCGTGCGTGTCGAGCCGTAGTCCCGCCACCAGTCTTGCAATCATCGGCAGACATCGGCGTGAGTCCCAGCGGGACGCCGGATTGTAGCCGGGGGCGCAAGCCCCCGGAAATCTCGTGAGACGTCCGCAAAGCCCCAGCGGGGCGACGGAATTGGATCGTGAGTTTGGTGTCCGTCGCCCCGTCGGGGCTGAGGCAACCAACTCATCTGGGTCCGGGGGCTTTCGCCCCCGGCTACAATCCGTCGCTGCTTCGCAGCTTTGCTTTCAAGTTGATTTGGGGAGTGACGACCCGATTCGCGATTGGCGGGGCAGATCGACATGACGATTACTTCGACAACTCCTGCCGAAGCTCATTCAGCGTCTGCAACTCCGCGAGCGGCGTGAGTTGTTCGATGTCGAGCGACTTGAGTTTCTCGATCGCTTGATTTCCTGCCGCAACGGAGGCACTCTACCGTCCCATTCCAAGTGACACCGCTGACGGCCCTTTCGTACTAGGCCGCGTGCGGCTCACTTAACTGTTAGCCGACAGAGACACGATCGATGGGCATCGTGACAGGAACCGAGATCGTCGCCGCTCAGGTTGGCCGCTGGGAACCTGCCGATGTCGCTTACATCCGTCGCGTTTCCTTCGAAAACTGGGACGGTGCTTCCTTCGATCTGGCTTTGCTTCTGTTGCTCCAACCGCGACCGCCCCTTTCCGCTGGCTGGCCCGATCCGAATGGAAGGTTTTGGGAGGTCGAGATCGTCTTCAGCCGAGTGCGAGACCTGGCGCTCACGGTCTGCGGACCTTGGGACATTCAAACGCCTGGCTTTTCGTTGGATGACATCCGAGATGCCCAGTGGGAAGGAATCAACCTATTGGTGTCCGACTACGAAAGACTTATCCAGGACGGCATTCGCTTTGGCGCCAAGTCCGCACAGGTGCGCAGTTGTCGGCCAGCTCAGTACGCTCCGAACTCGCCCGAAGTTTGGCGCGAGTATCCCGGCGTGTTCGGTGGGTCAAGCGAGAGCGTCGGCTAACAAGTCGCTGCACTCCGACGGCGGCCGCATGACGGTTCTTCAGAGTTCAACGTCTCACCAGCGGCCGCCGCGGGTGAGCTTAATCGTTAGGCAGCATGAGATCGCGCCCTAAGAAGTCATTCAACATCGCAGCGAGATCCGTGGTCGGCATCGCCACTCCTTGACGCGGTCACTTCGCCAGTTCTTGTCGGAACTCATTCAGCTTCTGTAAAGCCGCGATCGGTGTGAGCTGTTCGATGTCGAGCGACTTCAGTTTCTCGATCACCGGATGATCCGGCTCAATGAACAGTGAGAGTTGGCGGTCGCGCGATTTCTTTTTGCGTTCGGGGATTTTGACTTTGCCCGATTCGTCGATGTGGTCGGATTCGAGTTGGGCCAGGATGACCGAGGCTCGCTCGACAACGTCGCGCGGGAGGCCGGCGATTTTGGCGACGTGGATGCCGTAGCTCTTGTCGGCCGGGCCTTCCACGATCTTGTGCAGGAAGACGATGTCGTCGCCGTGCTCGCGAATCGCGACGTTCCAGTTGCTGGTATCAGGGAGCGTTTTGGTCAGCTCGGTCAGTTCGTGGTAGTGCGTGGCGAACAGCGTGCGACAGCGGATTTGATCGTGCAGGAATTCGGTCACGGCCCAGGCCAGCGAGATGCCGTCGTAGGTGCTCGTGCCCCGGCCGATCTCGTCGAGGATCACCAAGCTGCGGTCGCTCGCCGAATTCAAGATGCGAGCGGTCTCGGTCATCTCGACCATGAACGTGCTCTGACCTTTGCTGAGTTCGTCGCTGGCTCCGACGCGAGCGAAGATGCGATCAGCGATTCCGATGAGTGCCTCGCTGGCCGGAATGAAGCTCCCCATCTGAGCCATGATCGTCAACAACGCGGCCTGCCGGATGTAGGTGCTCTTGCCGGCCATGTTCGGCCCGGTGATGAGCTGCACGCGACCGGATGCTTTATAGGGTGGGTCGAGTCCGCGAGACCCACCAGCGTCGGTCATTGTGGCATCGGCAGTTTTCAAATCAACGGTGGTGGGTCTCGATGACTTGACCCACCCTACTTTCGACAGCTTCGCGAGCGGGATGCGGAGAAAGAACAGGCTGGGACCGCCTTCTTGTTGTTCGCTGACGTCGTAGAAGACGACTCCGATTGTCTTGGCATCGAGTTCAACCGTGCGCGGACAAGCTCGGCCACCGATGGGACGGCTGGGATTGTGGTACTCGAAGGTGTCGTTCCATGTGATGCCATCATCGCGAGAGATCACGTAGCGAATGCGTTCGCCACCGATGCCGGGGCCGAGAATCTCCGACGCCAACAACCAGCCGTTCGACAGGCAGACCATCTCGTGCCGCCAGCCTTGTTCTTTGAGGTTCGGAAACTTTTCGATCTCTGCCCAAGTCTTGCCTTCGTCGGTCGAGCGTAAGCCCGCACCGCTGATGAATGTTCCCTTCGGCGTGCGGACGATTGGCACCAACCCGTGCAAGCGGCCGTCGCCGAACGGCTCGCTCTTGTCGGCGATCAGATCAAACAAAAACGTCCGATCGCTCAGCGAGACCAGCCAGCGATTGGCTTCGAGTTCCACGATCGGGTGACGAATGACACTCATCACGTTTTCGGTGCGCGGCAGCGGCTTCGGAGCCGTCCACGTCACGCCGTCGTCTTCGGACAGCGAATACAAGACCGAGCGCGGTTCGAGTTCGTTGGTCTCGCCGCTCCAACGATTCCAGGCGTGCATCAGCCGGCCATCGCGAAGCGTCGTCAGCGAGCCGGGATAATACGTCTTCTTGATCGTGTGCTCGAACGGGACGGGGTCGGTCCAGGTTTGTCCGCCGTCGGTCGAGCGTGAGATTCTCAGGTCGCGATGATTGATCTGGCCGTAGCTGACGACGATCGTCCCTTTCGGACTGACGCACGCCGCCGGGTGAATGTGCCCGCCGATCGGCTTGGCGATTCGCACCGGACGAAGCTCGTCGGCCGCTGCCAATAAAGACACGAAACTCAGAGACGCCGCGCACAGACAGAGCCAGAATGGTCGCATCGTTTTTCTCCTGGTTCGGCGGGCATGATTCTTTCGAGACGATCTGGCAGAATCATGGGGGCAGAACGATGGGGCTGCAAATGAATCATCCACTTCGCCCCACACGACTCCAGTGTCACCCTGAGAATTCGAGTTGAGGCCATCAGCCGCCGGGCGCTAGCTCCGGTTCGAACCGGACGCTAGCGCGCAATGGCACTTACTTTACCCCAGTAACCCGCAGCGTCAGCGAGGGAAACAAAGGGAAACGCCTCTTGTCATCGCCCTCG
>JAYVQJ010000872.1:0-5081 GCA_043777235.1 Planctomycetia bacterium | reverse complement strand
GGGACGTCGTCAAGGACGCGGCTGGAGAACAGGTGCTGGGCATCGACTTCGTCACTCCGCTGGAGGGACAGGCGGCACATCGCATTCAAGTCATCGCGCGTCGTGTACGTGTACTTGCGACCGAACGTGATTCGTTCGAACTGCCGACGCCGCTCGATTGCCGGCACGCAGAACAATTGCTGATCGTGCAGCCTCCGGTTGGCTGGCGATGGGACGTGTCGAGCGCCGAGGTCGTGCCGGCTCCGACGGCGATCAAGCGGCTGGGAAGTCCGTGGCTCGATTTTGAAATGTGGAAAGAGGACTCGCCGCTTTGGACGGCGACGACACTGCTGAATCGGTCGACACAGATCGACACCCCGTTGCATCCGATCGCGGCATTCGTGTCCGACACGACATTGCCCGCGAATCCGCCGGCAAGTTCCGCCACAGTGACTCCGCCGATCGTGATCGGCCCGCCGAAGACGGAAGACGCGGCCGTGCAGGGCAGCGCGTCGTTCCGTGAGGCCGCGACCGAGCAATTGGTGTGGACGTCGGCCGAATTGCGTTCGCTGATCTTTCCAGGTGGCGACGGTGACGACGTGCATCTGTTGTCATTGCGAGCCACGCAAGCCGCGCGCGTTGGGAGGTTGGAATTTGATCTGCCGTCACCGGCGGAGTTGGTGTTCGTGCGCATGAATGGCGTGCGGGCCGAGTCGCAACACAACGGAAATCGCTTTGCATTGCCGACGATTCCGCTCGGCGGATTGCAGACATTGGAGATTCAATATCGCGTCCCTTCCGATCGTGGCTTCTTGCGAAATCGACAATCGGTGCCAGTGCCGCGCGTCGATGCTCCGGTGCTCGGCTTTCGCTGGTTGTTCGCGTTGCCGCCCGATGCGCGACTGGCCGAAGAGCCGATCGGTCTGCGATTGCTGCAACCGCTCGAACCGACACCGTGGTCGCGCCGCGTGTTTGGACCGTTGGGACGTGATCACTCGGCAATGTTCAATCCAGTGTCGAATGCGGCGTGGCTGGAACTCTGGGAGCCGACTTCGCCAACACCGCGTGACGAGAACCCGCTCGAGCCGTTGTTCGCGCCGCCGGGTTGGCGAGTCCGCGAAGCAGTGGCCGCGACGCTGCCCTCCGAAATCAGTTGGTTGTCTTGGAGCGGCGTTCACGTTCGCGTGCTGGCTTGGATCGGGATGCTGTTGAGCGTGTCGGTCGGTTGTCTGTTGCGTGTTCAACGAGCGCAACCTCGTGTGCATATCGCGGCGCTGTGGCTGGGGCTGTGTGCCGTCGGCGTCGTGCTGTCTGCTCCGGTTTACGCGGAGGTTCTTGGCGGATGTTTGGTCGGTGCTGTGATCGCGGCGCTGATTCCGCGACGGCTCGTGATGAGTTACACGAAGCAACACGAAGCCGCGGGACGGGGAGCGTTCGAGTCGACAGTCGCGTTTCGGCGAGTGGTCGGCGCGATGTTCGTTTCGGCCGTCATTCTGTCGTCAGCGTTTGGTCAAGAATTGAAATCATCGGGCGAACCTGCGAACGGACAACGCGAAGTCTTCGACGTGTTGATTCCGGTCGACAATCCCGCCGATGCGACGGCTGACCTCGTGCGTCCGTCGTCAAAAACGCAGGTGGCTTATGTGCCGAAGGAATTGCTCAAGCGTTGGCGAGAACGGCGTGGTCAACAGGTCGAGCCGGCCAGTTTGATGCAGTCGGCTCGCTACGAAATGGATTGGGACAAAGGGACGATGCAGGCCGAGTTCGTCGTTCATCGCTTGCGGCCTCGGCAGCCGCTAACGCTGCGGTTTCCGTTCGTACAAATTCCGCTGGCGGGATCGAATGCCTGTTTGGTGGACGGTCAACCGCGAGCAGTGACGGTCAGCGAAACTCGCGATTCGTTGTTGATCGAACTGCCGCCCGTCGAGGAGATCGTTCCCGACGCACCGGCCAGTACCATCACCGATCCAGTTGCCGATCAGGTCCGCACACATCGCGTTGTCTTTTCTCTGTTGCCGCCGATTCTCACTGAGGACAGCTCGCAGCGAGTGAAGATGAATGTGCTTCCGGTGATGCTCAGTCATGTCGTCGTGAAGTCATCGCCGTCGGGCGAGATGGAATTCCCGACCGCTCGTGGAGAGCGATTGGGCAATACCGCCGCGGGAGCATGGACGGCTCAACTGGGCAAGCTCGAAGAACGATCGCTGGAAATAGTGCGATCCACTGCGGTTCGTCCGCGCGGCACCGTCGAGTTGAAGGCGGATGTCGCGTGCTTGGCGGAGCTGACTCCGACTGCGCTGCGGCAACGATATCGCGTGCGATACGCGGCCTCCGGCGGCGAAGTGAATGAGGTGACCTGGTTGTTGCCGCGCGGTGTTGTGCTGCGCGACGGCGAAGTCACGGCGGATGACTTGCTTCAGTGGTCGCTCGAACCGCTCGCCGATGGACGTCAGCGGTTGATCGTGGAATTCGACCGGCCTCAGACCGGCGAGTTCGTGGTGGATGTGGCGGGCTTGCAGCCGCCGCTCGGCACCGCCGAGCAACCTCATTGGCAATCGTGGATCGTCGATACTTCCGCAGACGAAGTCCCGATCACGAACACGGCGGCGAACTCGGCCAGCATCATCAAGACGAAGTTGCGTTCGTATGCGCTGGGCGTGTCGTCATTGCCGGGATTCAAAGTCGCATCTCCTGTGGAAGTGGATCGAATCACGCCATTGAGCGATTCCGCGTTCGTGAAAAGCTGGGGCACGGCGGCGCTGACTCGGCAACCGCAAATCAGCTTGCAAGTGCTCACACCGGTTGAACTGACGTTTGCCGTCACGCCACTCGCGCCGCTACGCAAGGTCCGCCAGGAGCTGTTGCTCAAAGTTGGACGGCAAGCGTTCGAGTGGGCGTTGTATGCCGAGGTCTCGACGACTGGCTCACCGGCATTTCAGCACGACGTGACTTTGGCTCCTCACTTTCGCGCCGACGATGTCTCGGTCACGGAAGATGAAGCCGAGCGACTCGTCAGTTGGACGCAGGCGGATCAACGGCTGTCGTTGTTCTTGCGCGACTCGACCAGCGGAATTCAGAACATCGTTTTGGAAGGCCGCGACGCCGTTCCCGCCGATGGCCGATTGCCGATCCCGACACACTGGTTTGCCGATGCGGAGTCTGTCGAGTTCTCGTTGCGAGTGACTCACGATCCGAGTTGGCATGTCGAGGTGCTCGACGATCAGCAGTTGCCGCTCAATCCGGCCGATGCGGGTGGGTCGATTCCCGATCAGCCGGAACTTGTGCTCGGAAAATTCCGAGCAGATCCGAAGAGCGTGTTGCTCGACGTGCGGCTCACACCGCATCAGCCGGCCGGTCGAGCCGTGGCTTGGTCACAGGTGACACTGAACCCCGGCGATTCGTGGTCGTGGCGACATGTTGAGCGGCTGCTGGATGAAGGACAAATTACGGCTCGCATTTTCTGGCCTGCCGGTTGGGCAAGCAGCGGCTCGATGAAGCTGTCTCCGGCGTTGAAAGAGTTGGCTCGCCGACCGTTGCCGGACGGCATCGAGCTGACCGTGCAATCGCTGCCTGATGTGGCCGGCCCGCGCGAAGTTCTGTTTGAGTCGCAACCGGCAGCACCGCCAGCCGACACAGCGGCGGCGAAGAATCTCGTTCCGCTGCGTCTCACTCCGCCGACGTCATTGGATGTTGCCGAGCGGACGCATCACTGGCTCATCGCTGAGGACTTGCAGACGTGGCTACCGTCGACGTTGCTTTCGGGACTCACACCGCTTGACGATGCGAACGTACTGCCCGATCGCCTGCCGCGCTCACCGACCGCCGCGACGAAATGGTTGCTGGTTCCAAGCACTGCGGTGTTGGAGCTGACTCAGCCGGAACCGGCCAGTGCGCCGCCGTCACCGAAATTGCTCTGGATGGACACGACCGTTTGGGTTGCCGACGGTGCGATCACGCAAGGCCGAACTTGGCTGTTGCTGCAACCTCACGGATTGCGCGCGTTCGAGTTGGATCGTCCGGAGGGCATGCGCTGGATCGCCGCGTTTGTGAACGATCGGCCTCGCGCACTTTCCGAAGAGACGTCGCAGACCGCCTTGAAACTCGATGAGCTTCCGAACGAATCATTGTTGTGGTTGTCGGTCTATTGGCAGATCGATGCGGCACAACGAGACCGCATCGTGGCTCGGCGCGATACTCGGCTGCCGATGCCGGTCGACTCGTCACTCCGGCCGACTCGTCACGATTTGTCGTTGATCTCGTCCGGCCACAGCGAACTCTCATCGACGCGCGGAGCACGGCGCGTTCAAGATTGGGATAGCCAACTTGCACGGGCCGAAAGCATTCTGCGATCCCTGCCGACATCACCGACCGCGATGAACGCTTCGCTGCGCCGCTTGTGGCAGCTCGCCGAGAGCGATCTGGCGGAGGCTCAGCAAACGATCGAACGACTGCCGAACGTCGGACAGGTTTCGACTCTGCCCGCGACGTCGCCATCGAAAGTCGACAGCCAGGCTGGAAACTTGATTCACGATTCCGCTCGCGAACGATTGCAGTCCGTGCTGGCGGAAGCGGCTGTGATTCGCGCGCGACTCGCTTCGTCACTCGCGACTTCCGTGGCGACGGCTCCGATCGAATCTTGGACCAGCGACGATTGGCGACAGATCCCGAACTCGTGGGCCGCGATCGCCGAGCCTGATTCCTCGGCGCGTCTGTCGGTCATTGTCTTGGATCGCCGTTGGCTCACTTGGCTGGCCGCGCTGCTGGCCGCGGTGATCGTGATCCCCTGCTTCCGAGCGTGGCTGCGATGGCAAACCGGAGAATGGTTGGCGGCACGTCCCTCACTGGCTTGGACCTGTTTGGGACTGATCTGGTGGATCTGCCTGTCTCCCAGCCTGATCGGCTTCGGCTTGCTGCTGGTCGCGGCCTTTACGGCGATCCGACAGCGCGGAATCGGCTCTTCTCAAGTTTCGTCAGCAAGTTGATGGATCGTCGGCTCACACGATGAACAACAGCAATTGCCGAGGCTGTCCGCGATGGATTGCGATCTTAATCCGGAGGCTTTGCCGCCATTTATACGGATCGCACAAATTAGCCGCGCGGCG
>JAYVQJ010000871.1:0-5084 GCA_043777235.1 Planctomycetia bacterium | reverse complement strand
CAACTCTGCCGTCCCTGCCGGGACTCAAACCAGAGAGACGCTCACCTGCCCAGCACTGAAGTGCTGGGCTATTTTCAGAAGTCCCTGACGGGACAAATCAATCACTGCATCATTTGAGTCATCATGCTTGCCAAGCGAATTATTCCGTGCCTTGACGTTCACGCCGGACGAGTCGTCAAAGGGGTGAACTTCGTGAACCTGCGCGACGCGGGCGATCCAGTCGAAGTCGCGGCTCGGTACGAAGAACAGGGGGCCGACGAACTGGTCTTCCTCGATATCACCGCCAGCCACGAGGCGCGGCAGATCATGCTCGATGTCGTGCGGCGCGTCTCCGACACGATCTTCATGCCGTTCACCGTCGGCGGCGGCATCCGCACGATCGACGATGTGACGCAACTGGTTCAGGCCGGTGCGGAGAAAGTCAGCATCAACTCGGCAGCGGTGCGGACTCCGGAACTTGTCCGCGAGACGGCTCGCAAGTTCGGAAGCTGCGCGACGGTCGTGAACATCGACCCGAAACGCGTGCAGAAAGACGGCCGCGAAGTCTGGGAGGTCTTCATCAGCGGCGGCCGAATTCCAACTGGTCTCGAAGCGGTCGCGTGGGCACGCGAGGTCGAACGACTCGGTGCCGGCGAGATCGTTCTGACCTGCATGGACGCCGACGGCACGAAGGACGGCTATGACTTGGAGATCACTCGCGCGGTCGCCGATGCAGTCGGTATTCCGGTCGTCGCGAGTGGCGGAGCCGGCAGCCCACAACACTTATTCGAGGCGGTCACACAAGGCCACGCCAGCGCGGCACTCGCTGCGAGCATCTTTCATTACGGTGAATACACGATCGCCGAAACCAAGCGCTACATGGCCGATCGCGGCGTGCCGGTACGAATCTGATGGACGCCTCGTCGACTGCCACATTGATTCCCGTCGGCCGATTGGCACCTTCGCCAACCGGAGCGCAGCATGTCGGCAACGCGCGGACGTATTTGCTGGCGTGGCTGTCGATCCGTTCGCGCGGAGGCCGGTTAATCCTGCGGATGGAGGACATCGACTCGCCGCGCGTGAAGGCGGGAGCGGCTCAGCAGGCGATCGACGACTTGCGTTGGCTGGGACTGGATTGGGACGAAGGCCCGGACGTCGGCGGTCCGCACGCTTCGTATGTGCAGACCGAGCGGATCGACTCGTACCGCGAGACATTCGCTCGACTGCAAAGGGACGAGCGAGTTTATCCCTGCACTTGCTCGCGAACTGACATTGAATCCGCCGCGAGTGCGCCGCATGTCGAGCACGAAGGTCCGATCTATCCGGGCACCTGCACGGGACGCTCGGCCAAGGATGCGGAACCACTCGGCGATCGGCCGTTCGCGTGGCGGTTTCGGACGACCGATCAGGCGTTGCGATTCAACGACCGAATCGCGGGGCCGCAAGAGACGAACACTCGACGAACGCTCGGTGACTTCGTGGTCAGCAAGATGGATGGCTCGCCGGCCTATCAACTGGCCGTCGTGTGTGACGATCACACGATGGGTGTGACCGAAGTCCTGCGCGGCGACGATCTGTTGCCGAGCACGTTTCGACAACTCGAACTCTACAACGCTTTCGGCTGGAAGCCACCGACGTTCGCTCACGTGCCGTTGGTCATCGGCCCTGACGGACGAAGACTCGCCAAACGACACGGCGACACGCGACTCGCGACTCTGCGACAACAAGGAACGAGCGCCCAAGAATTGATCGGCCTGTTGGCTTGGTCGAGCGGCTTGCGACCGACTCGTGAACCAATCGCCGCAAACGAGTTGCTCGCAGACTTCGATTTGTGCCGTGTGACGCGCGAGCCGTTCGTGTTCTCCGTGGGGCACGTTTTCAAAGTGCCCGATCCGACCGCAGAGGCACGTTGAAAACGTGCCCCACGAACTGTCACTCCGCTAATGAGCGGAGGGCTTGATCGTACAAGCCGAGCACTTTCTCGCGTTGCTCAGCGGTGTCGAGTTGGGCCTTCTCAGTGATCGTCGCTCTCGCGGTTTCGACTTCGTGACGCAGCCACGCGACGTCGGCGGCGCGGCGGATCGTGCGGCCGTCGATCGTGACGTACACGGCCGATGTGTGGCCGAACAAAGGGCGGCCGTATTCGTTCTTGTTCGCCGTGCTGATGCGAGCGACTATCCAACCCGGTTCGGAAACTTTGATGGCCTTGCGTAGCTTCGCTGTGAAGTGGCCCGCAGCAGCGGTCGACGATTCGCTCGCGATGACTTGTCCGTTTTGAACGATCTCCAACAACTCAAAGTTGCCTCGGCCGAGCACACTCGCAGTGACGGTGACTTCACCGGCCTCTGCCAGATCGAGCGTGTCGCCGATGCGTGTATCGTTGACTCGAAACTCCAGTAGCGGGCCGTTGGTGATGAAGGTCCGTCCGGCTCGCAGTGCGGCTAGCCAGGATTCGGGCGAAAGGTCTCCTGGAACCTCGGCGTACACGCGAGCGAAGTCGTCCATGAACCAATCGGTGCCGGTCGAAAATGGGACTTTCAGGCCCGCATTCAAATAGTGGTAGAAACTGTCAGCGAAACTACCGTGACTGCCGCCATCGAAAATGTTCTGAGCATCTAACCGACCGGCCAACCAGTTGGGAATGTCTTCGAAGCCCCAGTCGTTATGGCACCAAATCGCGGTGCCGTCCTGCTGATGAGCGTTCGCGAGGCCCATCGCGATCGGCGGAAAATCGGGAGGCGTCTTCGCGATCCCTTCGCCGATGCTAACGGGCTGCACGAGTTCCTTCAGGCCGAGCAACATGACATGACCGTAGCCCTCGCCGCCGGGACCAAAGTTGTGGCGGTGCTCCTCGCCGTTGGAAATCAAGACGCCGCGCGTCTCCAAGAACTTGAGTCGCCCCGTCGGGTACTGGTTCGTGATGTAGTCCTGATCCGCGCCGGCTCGCTTCAAGTGTGAGACGAACAACATGTCCAAACCATCGACCACCGGAAAGTCGCGCAAGTAACGATCGGACTCCTCGCGAGTCAGCTTCATCAAATGCAGATGGGTGTTGGCCGAACGCCAGCCTGTCGCATGGGAGATTCGGAATCGGGTCAGCGGAATCGACACGTCGCGCGGTTGGCCATTGGACAGATCCAACTCGATTTTGGCCGCTTCTGTTTCGAGGCCCGAAATGGCTTCGATCGTCACGGCTCGTCACGGCAATTCGATCGTCACCGCCTGCGGCACGACGAACCAATCGGCGATGTCCGGCTGCTTGGCGAGGAGCCCCCAGCCGCGTGAATCGAGCCCGGCTGGCTTCAGAACCACTCGCTGATCGCCCTCTGGATGAGTGATCCGCACGACTCCTGCCAAGGGACGCCCCGATTCGTTATCGGTCAGCGTCAACGTGACTCGACACGTCCCGTCGGGGGCAAAGGCCGCCGCGATCAGCAACAATGAGACGGCACTGAGACAAGCCAGTAATGCCCGCACGGTGAATCCTTTCTCCGCAGCAAACCGGCGAGCGATCACGGAGTCGGTGGAGGCAACTTGTTCGATTCGTCGGCTCGCGTATTCAGTTTCGTGTCTTTGCGAATGACCGTTTCGAGTTGTGCCTGTGTTGGCCGAATCGTTTTCGAGTCAACCGAGCAGACCGACAGACTGCTCGCGGCTGCCGCTCGTTTGGCTCGTTCATCCCACAAGCGCTCACGCTGCCGAGCGACGGCGTAACGACGATCCAAGATTTCTTGGAAGTTGAACGCGACTCGCTTCGGTTCAGCAAATGGCGTCAAGGCCACGGCGACTTCGCGAGCTGTCTTGAACCGTTGCTCGCGGTCTTTCTTCAGCAACTTGTGGACGATCTGCGCGACTCCGTCCGGCAAGCCAGAAACCAATTCGCCAATCGGTCGCGGCTCACGATTCCAATGCGCGTCGATTTTTTCCGATCGCTTCTCGCAGTCCGGGAACAGCACCTTGCCTGTAAGCATGAAATACATCGTCGCCCCGAGGCTATAGAGATCGGCGCGGCGATCAACTTGGAAGCTGTCGCGAGCTTGCTCGGGCGCGATGTAATCGGCGGTCCCCAAACAGTCCTGACCAAAAATCATCGCCAGCGAGTATTCATCGTCGAGCACCGATTGCGATGCCACCGACAATCCGAAATCCAGAATGTGCGCATTGCTTAACTCATCGACCAGCACGTTGGAGGGTTTAAGGTCGCGGTGGATCAGCCCGTTGCGATGCGCGTGCTGCAATCCCGCCGCGACATGCTGAGCGATGTGACTGACGACCGGCCAGGCGATCGGACCACCCAAGGCGACGAACTCGTCGATGCCAACTCCGCGGACCAAGTCCATCACCATGTAATGCACTTTGCCGTACAAGCCGACCGATTCACCAATCTCGCGTGTGCGAATGATCGCGGGGTGATTCAGCCGCTGTCCGGCCTCGGCTTCCAACCGGAACCGAGTCACCAGGCCGGCATCTTCGGAGTTCTGCTCGCACAGCATCTTGAGCGCGACTTCCTCACCGGTCTTCTGATCGCGAGCGATGTAGGCCCAACCCATGCCCCCCGATCCGAGCACGTCGTCGATGCGGAACTGATTGATGAAGAACCCGCGCGTCCGGCCTTCCAAAAGTCGCTGCGCTTGCAAGCGGGTCAGGATGCGCAACTTCACGAGAGCCTTCGCGATCGTCATCGCGTCGCTTTCGCAGAGTTCCCCAAGCATTTCCAACGAGCGGTCGAATTGAGCATCGGTCAGCAGTTTGCTCTGCTGAAGGTGCTCGAAGAATTCAGTCGCGTTGGCGAGGATCGTCACGTCAAATCACCGGTCGAAAGAAGGGCACCGGAACGGAATGGCCTGAACGGTCCAAGACTCGGACCTGAATTGGGCAGAGATATTATGCGTCAAGGAATCCAGAATGAAACCACTGATTCTGTTCTGTGAGGCAGAGTTTGCGAAGAAATGTGGAAAGTCACTACTTCGACTGTCTGACTGACCGTAGGGTGGGACAAGCGGCGCTTCGCCGTGCCGGTCCACCAGATATTTTCAGCGGGCTTTCTGGTGGGCCGGCGCTCGAAGCGAGCTTGTCCCACCCTACATCGTCGCAAGTCAGACAGT
>JAYVQJ010000870.1:0-5087 GCA_043777235.1 Planctomycetia bacterium | reverse complement strand
GGAAAAGGATGTCCGCGTGCTGGAGCCTCCCTCCTCATCGCTGCTGAAAACGTTATCGACGCTGCGACTCTGTTCGCCGCGCGATTTGCGGCGTTGCCGAGGTTATGTGCGGCGGTTGACTCGCGACCTGCCCGCCTTCGATTCGATTTGGATCGACGCGCTCGTGCAGTCGCGCCGACTGACGGCATTTCAAGGACAGTGCTTGGAAGCGTCTCACGGCGAGCGACTGCAGGTCGGTCCTTGCCTGTTGCTGGAACGACTCGGCGGAACGGCGACGGCCGAAACGTTTCTCGCTCGACGACGTGATGCGGAAGACGTCTGCGTTTTGAAGCTCACAGCGGTCACGCCGGAGCAACTTCGTCCGCAGAGCGAACTCTTGGCCAAGCTCGTTTCGTCGTCGGCGATCTTTCAGCATCCGGCGATCGTGTTACCGCAAGCGACTCAAGTCGTCGAGTGGCCGTCGGCCGGCGAATGGCGATTGGTTTCGATCAGCCGGCATGTGCGCGGACCGCATCTGACCGAACTGTTGATGCGACGTGGCCGATTCCCAGCGTCGATCGTTGTTGAAATCGGACGGCAGTTGCTTGACGGTCTTGCGGCACTTGAGGCACACAGACTCGTGCATGGCGATGTCTCGCTGACGAACGTTCGCATCATGCCGCAGGGACAATCGGTGTTGGTCGATGCCGGCTTGGTCTCGGTGTTTCGGCCGGAGTTCAGCTTTCACACGATCCGCTCGGCCGAGCGTTACGACGGACTGGCTCCCGAACGAATCTCGGCCGGCTTGCCGCCGAGCAGTTCGAGCGACCTGTACTCGCTGGGTTGTCTGTTGTGGCATCTGCTCGCGGGACGTCCTCCCTTCGCGGCCGGTGATCCGTTGGCCAAAGTCGCGGCTCACCAAACTCAGGCCGTTGTCGATGTCCGCGAATGGGTTCCCGATGCGCCCGATTGGCTGGCCGAAACGTTGCTGCGTTGGACATCGACGAATCCCGCTGCGCGACCACGGTCACTTCGCGAGGCGGCCACGGACTTCGGCCGACCGACTCGCGGTGGACGCCGGTTGCTCGCCTCGTTTCGCGGCGAGTTCGATCGTTCGACACCTCGCAAGCCGACGACGGAGTCCAGTTCTCGGTGGCCGCTCACGGTCGCCGCGATCTTCGCGATGTCGGGACTCTCGCTGTCGCTGCTTGATCAAGGTGCTCGTAACTACGTGCTCTCGCTGACCCGATCACCGACGGAAGCGACGACCCACGAGACGCACCGTCACACGGCTGTCGACGAGCGATCAAACCTCATTGTCGATCCGGCCCGCGAACCGCAGCCGATGCCGACGCCGGATGCGTCGGGACGTATCGTGCTCGCTCCAGCCGGCCGCTACCTCGCGGAAGACATTGCCGGTAGCAGCCGCTTGAACATCGTCGGTGATCCAGCACATCCCGCCGAGATCGTGATCGCCGATCGCGCGCTGTCGCTCTGGGCCGAACGAATTGAAGTCAGTCATGTCCGATTCACGAGGCAAACGTCCGCGATGAATCCTGCGTCGTCGTTGCTGATTGCTGACTGCCAACACCTGGAAGTCGCGAACGTTCGCTTCGATCAAACGTCGGACGACTTAGCCCCGACCCAACGTCGCGGAGCCGCACTTGCTTGGCGACCACAAGAGTCTCGATCACGACGCGACACGCAAGTCGCCTTGCGAAACGTCGCCTTCACCGGAGCGAAGCCCGCCGTCTATTTGGATTCGTCTCCAAACCGGTTCGCAGCCGAGAACGTGTTGAAGGTCGGTCACGGCGACTTCCTCCAATTGAGCGACTCCGGTACTTCAACTTGGGCCTGCGATCTGCGTCGCGTCACACTGCGCGGCACCGGTCCGATGCTGCGCTGTTGGACGACCTCCGAGACCGCACCGCTGAGTCGCCTGACATTATCCGCCGCCGGTTGCGTCTTCGATCTCGATCGTCCGCAGAGTCTCTCGACTTCGGAGGCGACTCGCCCGGCGCTCGTCGCTTGGATGAGCAACCGGCTGCCGTCGAACTGGACCACCGCGATCGACTGGCAGTTGGAGGGAATCCTCGTCTCGCCCGACATCGACGTGATCGCTCGCGTCGATCCGTCGTCCGGCCGTCGCACACCGATCGACGAATCGCGGCTCAACATTGATGGACTCGTCGCTGCTCGGTTCGAGTTCACCGGTCCCACATCGTCGGATGTGGCCGATTCCGTCCTGAAATCCAGTGACGCGCCGCGAGCGGACGCGACACCGCTCGGCATCGACGCGAGTCAGCTTGTGCCGGCTCGCGGCGAATAGCGCGGCTGCTTGACAACTTGCGCACGGGGCGGCTGAAATGCCCGTGACTTGTTGAGGCTTGGCCACTGCCAGGTCCGTTTCTCCACCGCGATCGGAGCGATCTTGCGCATGTACGACCATCTGACGCTGATCAGCGGACGAGCACATCCTGTTCTGGCTCAGGAAATTGCCGACTATCTCGGCCTGTCGTTGGGACAGTGTTCGATCTCCAACTTTCCCGACGGCGAAATCTTCGTGCAGCTTGAGCACAACATTCGCGGTCGCGATGTGTTCCTCATTCAGCCGACGGGGCCGAACGCTCAAGAGAATTTGATGGAGCTGCTGATTCTGATCGACGCCTGCGTGCGAGCCAGCGCCGAACGGATCACCGCCGTCATTCCGTATTTCGGCTACGCTCGGCAGGACCGCAAGGACGCCGGCCGCGTGCCGATTACATCAAAGCTCGTCGCCAACCTACTGACGAAAGCCGGAGCCAACCGCATTCTCTGTGTCGATCTGCATGCCGCGCAAATTCAAGGCTTCTTCGATTGCCCGGTCGATCACCTGTATGCCTCGAAGACGCTCGATGCGTATTTTCAATCGCTGAAGATTCCGCCGGATCGCTTGGTCATCATCAGCCCGGACGAGGGGAGCATCAAACGCTCGTTGCAGCACCAAGAGAACATCGGCGGCTCACTGGCGATCGTCGACAAGCGGCGCTACAGCGCGACCGAGACCAAACAAGCCAACCTGATCGGCGGCCCGATCGAAGGCAAGATCGCGTTGATGTTCGACGACATGATCACCACCGCCGGCTCGATCGTCGGAGCCGCCAATGTCGTGAAGGCTCACGGCGCGTCTGAGATTTACGTCGGAGCAACCCACGCCGTCCTCTGCGGCCCCGCCGTCGGCCGCCTGCGCGAAGCTCCGATCAAAGAGATCGTCGTCACGAACACGCTGCCGCTCGCTGGCGACAAGCTGCTCCCCAACCTGCGCCAAGTCTCCGTCGCCCCGCTCCTCGGCGAAGCCATCCGCCGCATTCACCGCAACGAGTCGGTCAGCGGGTTGTTTGATTGAGTACCGATTTTTGCGATGCGGTGGATTGATCGCGGAGCAGCATTACCTGCCTCGGTTTCATCTGAGTCAATCTCCCTCACGAGATTCAGGGCAGGCCAATTTGTCATGTAGCCCGACCCCCTCGTGGGTCGCAGGACTCAATGATTTTGCGGAATTGCCACGAAAAAAAAACTCCGATCCACAAGGGATCGGGCTACAGCGCAGGTTTCAATTGGAAAGCGGCTTAGAGCCTGCTTTGGCTTCATTGACGACATTCAAGCCGCCCCTGAAACTGCCGAACGTTGTCAGGTTCTCCGCAATTCTCGGCAAGGAGCAAGCAGCATGAAGTCGGTGACGTTGTTCAACTCGGAATCGGTTCGATGGGGCGGAGTCGTTGTGATCGCGCTGCTCGGTTTGAATGTCTCGATCAATGACGCACCTGCCGAGAATTGGCCGCAGTGGCGGGGGCCGAAGAACAACGGGATCTCGAACGAGACGAACACGCCGACGAAGTGGTCGAAGACAGAGAACGTCGCGTGGCGGTTGGCGATGCCGGGGCCGGGGGGAGCGACTCCGTCGGTGTGGGGCGAGCGAATTTTTCTCACGTCGGTCGATAAGAAGTCGGGCGATCTGTTGTTGCTGTGCGTCGGAACCGACGGCAAGGAAAAATGGCGGCAGGTCATGGCGTCCGGGAACAAGGATGTCCGTGGCGATGAGGGAAATTCGGCATCGAACTCGCCGAGCACCGACGGCGAGCACGTTTGGGCGATGATGACGACTGGCGTTCTTGGCTGCTGGACCGTCGAGGGGAAAGAGGTCTGGAAGTTCAATCTGCAAGACCGCTACGGCAAGTTCAACATTCAGTTCGGGATGACCTCGTCGCCGGTACTCGATGGCGACCAGTTGTATTTGCAGCTCATTCACGGCGACGGCAATGCGAAAACGCGAGAGGCGATCGTCATTTGTTTGGAGAAGAAGACTGGCAAAGAAATCTGGAAGCGCGATCGTCCGAGCGATGCGATCCAAGAAAACGAGCACTCCTACGCCTCGCCCCTGATTTATGAAGATGGTCCGACGAAATTCCTGCTCAGTCACGGAGCGGACTTCATCGTGGCTCACGACCTGAAGGACGGCCACGAAATCTGGCGGTGTGGCAATTTGAATGCGAAGACGAAGTACGATCCGACGCTTCGATTTGTTGCGTCCCCCGCCGTCAGCAAAGGGATCATCGTCGTGCCCACAGCCAAGGGTGCTCCGGTCTTCGCATTGAAACCCGACGGCAAGGGAGACATCACGGACAACGCAGGCGTGCATCTTTGGAAGCACCCCAAGACGCCGGACGTGCCATCGCCGTTAATTCACGGTGGGCTGGTTTACTTGTGCATGCAGGACGGCCAAGTCCATTTATTGGACGAGAAATCCGGCGAGCAAATTTATCTCAAGCGAGTCCACAACGACCGTTATCGAGCCTCGCCGGTCTACGCCGACGGGAAGGTTTATTTGTCGTCGCGCGACGGCCACGTCACGGTCATCAAAGCGGGCCGCGAGTTTGAAGTGCTGGCCGAGAATGAACTCGGCGAAGCGATCTCTGCATCGCCGGCCTTCGCGAATGGCACGTTGTACCTGCGATCGTTCGAGGCCTTATGGGCGATCAAGAACAAGTGATCGCCGAACGAGGCTCCGACTCAGACCATGAGCCGGCGCGCGCTAGCGTCCGGTTCGGAAGGTCGATGGACTCTCGAAC
>JAYVQJ010000869.1:0-19844 GCA_043777235.1 Planctomycetia bacterium | reverse complement strand
CACGTTTCACAACCACGCGGTCCCCCAGCGGGACCAACTTTTCAGATTTCTTGCCGGCGGCTTTGGCCATTTGTGTCTCCTCGAGTTCAGGCACGTCATTCAGAGGGAAAATGTCCCCAAAACCGAGCAACAGTTTGAGGCATCGCGATGGCTAGCGAATCACGGGCCAATTTCGGCGACGGCCCTCAAAATCCAAACAGGTCTCAAGTTGCGTCGCAGGGCATTTTTTGACCGGCTGCCATCGACGGCCAAAGATCGAGCTGACAGCAACCGGCTGCTGCCAAATCGGCATCGGCTTGCGACTCTGACACGGCAAGCCCAAGCCGCGATTCGGAGATGCCGAAGTTCTCGAACGATCGTGACGTGAAGTCTCGTTCCCACGAAGTGATCAGGAGCGTCTCGTTGACCAAGTCCGCACTTGATCCGTCGCAGTTGTCGGCGATCCTTTCAACGGCCTGGTTCAATCGTTTCGAGGTTCGCCGATTTCGTGACGTCAATCATTCCGAGTCCTTGTTCGTGGCGGAAATTCAAAGCCTTGCGGAATTGGTGATTGATTGGTGAACTCTGTCGGATCGGTGTTTGAATTTGTGTCTTCAGCATTCGCTGGTATCTGCTTTAGAGAGGGATGGACGATGATGTGGCAACGTCTGGCATTCGTGAGCGTGGCGGCGCTAATTGTTTCGGCCGGAGTTCCGACGAGCAGCGCACGAGCGGACGAGGACTTCATTGGTTTCTTGCGCGGCTTGCACGGTCGAGAGCACGGCGAGTTGGCGATCTATTATCTCGAGCAAATCAAGGATCGGTCTGATCTTTCGGAGGACATCAAGTCGACGTGGGATTTGGAGATGGCTCGCAGTCTGCGGATCGCGGCGAGTCCCCGCCGGAATCCCAACGTTGATCTCCAGCAGAAGTACATCATTGACGCCCAAAAATCGCTCGACAAGTTCCTCGCAGAACATTCTGACCATGAAGAGGCCGCGTCGGCTCAGATGACCTCCGGCGACATCTCCTTGCTTCGCGCCCAGAACGCGTTGAAGACGGCCCTACGTGACAAGACGAAGAAAGACACGCTCATTCCAGAGGCTCGCAAGGTGTTTGGCGAAGCTCGGCCGAAGTACGAAAAAGCGGTGACGATGTACAAGGCCCGCATCGACAAAGTCCAAGCGGACCTCGGTGACAAGAAGAAGTTCTCCAGCAATCGCGCTGAGCAGCGGTTCTTGGCATTGATCGACTCGTGGTACAACGCGCGATTCAAAGTGGCGACCGTCGATTACAACGTCGGTCTGACGTACTCCGAGGCAGCCGATCCGAACCGCAAGGCGGTGCTCCAAAAGGCGTACAAGGAATTCGACGCGATCTATCAAGAGGACCGCGACGGGCGCACCGGCATTCTCGCCAAGATGTGGGAGGGAAAAGCGATCGAAGAGATGGGAGACTTCGTCACCGCGCTGGAAATCTACGACGAAGTCATGTCCGCGCGGCCTCCCGACAAAGACGCTCGGGACGCGGAATATGCCGCGACATTTGATGAGGTCAATCGTTTCCGGTTGATGCTGTTGGGACGCAACAAGAAGTACGAAGAGCTAATTGCCGACGCCGAGAAATGGCTCAAGGGTCACGAGAGAATCAAGCGGACCAATGGCTATCAAGGAATCGCCTTGGAGTTGGCGAAGGCGTATCTCGAAGTGGGCAAGACGCTCAAAGGAGCTCAGGCCGCTGAGATCATGACCGATGCCAAGAGGCTGCTGGCCGAGATCAAAAAAATCCCCAGCGACTACCAGAAAGAGGCGACGCTCTTGGCTCGTCTTGCATCGGGCGGCGAGGAAGCGCCGATCGCCTCGTTCGATGAAGCGATCGCCGTCGGTGACGCCTCCGCGAAGGCCGCCAGCGAAACGACCGTTCCCGCGGACGTGAAGTCGAACTGGCTCGAGGCCGAGAAGGCGTACACGAAAGCGATTGAACTGAGTGCCGACGTCAAGGACAAGAACCGTGTCCTCGCGACTCGATACATGTTGGCGAATGCTCAGTATCAAGTCGGTAAGGCTCCGGAGGCGTACACAACCGCGCTCACTCTCGCGAAAGAGAACACGACCTATGCGAAGTCTCCGGCCGCCGCGTCGTTGGCAGTCAACATCGCGTTGTACTTGTACGGCCAGACACGCGATGCGGCGGCAATGGACCGGATCAACGAATCCACCGAGTTGCTGCTGAAGCAATGGCCGCAACACGCCGAAGCGGATGACGCGCGCATCGCCAAGGGGAAGCTCAGGCTCTTGCAGAATCCACCGGACAGCAAAGGGGCGATCGAAACGTTTCTGGGAGTGAATCCCGCCAGCGATCGGTATCCGAACGCGCTGCAACTCGCCGGGCAAACTCACTGGATGGCCTATGGCATCGAGAAGAAGAAAGGTGACGCTGCAAAACCCGAAGTCGCGCAAAAGCATCGCCAGCAGACTGTCGAATTGCTGGAGAAGAGCATGGTCGCTTTCAGCAAAGTGGAGAACGGTGGAGCCGTCCTCGCTCAGCAGTTGCAAGATTCACAGTTGCTGCTGGCCGAAGTTCGTATGGAAGGGGACAAAGTCGAGGAGGCGTTGCAACTCTTGCAGCCGATGGTCGATGCCCTGAAATCAAAGCCCCCCGCCGGAGTGGATCGAACCACGTTGCGGATTCTGGTCAGTTCCGTGCGAGCCTACGCCGCGCTTGGCAAGGTCAATGATTCGATCGAAGTCGGCAACATTTTGGTGACGGGAGGCGAGGACATCCCGCCTGTGAACGGCGTGCTGATCGAATTCTCAAAAATGATCAAAGGCGAATGGAAGAAAGCTGCGGGCGAACTGATTGCTGCGGACGCGGCCGCCAAAGCGAATCCCGTTAAGGAAGGTGAAAAGGATGGGCGTCTCGAGAACGCGAAGCTCGCCGAGACCAGCAGTCGCGAAGCGTTGTCGAAGCTGTTGGAGAAGCTTAACGAGCGCAAGCAATACGACCTCGGCGGCTTGGTCTTCCTCGCGGAAAGCAGTTTGGAAATCGGCCTGACGGACAAAGCTCGCGACCAATTTCAGGCGATCATCGATCGCTCCGCAGCAGATCCCGTATTCGCGAAAGCGGCGGCCAAAGCGATGACGCGCGTTCGATCGCAACTCATCGGGATTCTCCGCACGGAGAAAAAGTACGAAGAAGCCCTCAAGCAGGTTGAGGCGTTGCTCGTCGCACAACCAAACGCGCTCGAACCGCTCATCGAGAAGGGGAACATCCTGCAAGCGTTGGCCGAAGCGAACCCCAAACGCTACGACGAGGCGGTGAAATGGTGGACCACCATCCGACTGAAACTCAGTGCGGAAAAGGGCAAAAAACCGCCGGCTTATTACGACGTCATCTACAACTGTGCTAAATGCCTAGCGGAACAGAAAGATCCAGTGAAGGCTGGCCAGGCCGGCCAATTGCTCAACGCGACGCTGGCCCTCAGTCCGGCTCTCGATGGTCCTGACCGAGTCGAGAAGTACAAGGCGTTGCTCAAGCAGTTGCCGGCGGCAAAAGCCGCTCCGAAGGCCGCAGCTAAGGCGAAGTGATGAATTGAGGATCGTGCGATGACACGCATCGAGCGAGCGACTCATGCCTTGGAGATTTTTGCCGTCGGAGTCGCGTTGTTTTCGGCGACGTCACTGTCGGCCGCGAAATTCAACTCTGCGGTGAAGGTCAACACTGCCGCGAAATTCAACAAGGTGCTCGACATCGGTAAGCCGGCTCCCCCCTGGAGCGACTTGCTCGGCGTCGATGACAAGCGACACGGACTCGCGGACCTGAAAGAGGCCAAGTTGGTCGTCGTCATCTTTGCCTGCAATCATTGCCCAGTCGTGAAAACCTACGAACGACGATTGATTCGCTTCATCGACGACTACCGCGACAAAGGGATTGAGCTTGTCGCGATCAGCGTCAGCAAACAATCCTCCGATCAACTGCCGCAAATGAAGACCCGTGCATCCGACAGTGGCTTCAATTTTGCGTACTTGATCGACCCCAGTCAGAAAATTGCGAAGGCTTACGGAGCGACCTGCACGCCGCACGTCTTCGTGCTCGATCAACAGCGCCGCATCGCCTACATGGGCAAGATCGACGACCATCTCGACGAATCGAAAGTCACCGAGCGATTCCTTCGCGACGCTGTCGATGCCGTGTTGGCTGGCAAGTTGCCCGAAGTCGTCGAAACTCGGCAAGTCGGCTGCGAGATCGAGTACTCCGAGTAATGCGGTTGAAGTTCTGTGTTGTCACTCGTGATTGAAGACGGAAGGAACGCGACATGGTTGCTCACCGAATTTCTCTGGCCCTGACATTGGCCGTAAGCGTCGTGACGAATCTCGGCTGCGGATCTCGACCCAACCTCGACAGTGGGACCGGTTCCGAGAAGAAGGCCACGGTACGAGATTCCTCGAACGATCCCGTTCCCGGTCCACAAACCGAGCCGCCGCTGACGTCCGAGGCCGAGAACGCTCCAACGATCGACGAAACCAAGCAATCCGTTCCGTCCGTCGATCGCCCCGGCTTCAATGCCCTTTTGGCGAAACACAAAGGGAAGGTCGTGTTGGTCGATTACTGGGCGACGTGGTGCGCGCCGTGCCGCAAGAAGTTTCCACACACCGTCGCTCTCGCCAAACAACACGAGGCTGAGGGATTGGTCGTCATTGGAGTTTCACTGGACGACAAAGACAGTCAGGAAGAGATCGAAAGATTCCTCGCCGAGCAGAACGCGACGTTTGAAAACGTTCGTGCCGCGAACGGAGCGGACGATATCGAAGCCTTTGAGATTCCCAATGACGCGATTCCCTGTCTGCGGCTCTACGGTCGCGACGGACAAGTCATCAAGACGTTTGCGATCGATCCAGAAGCCGACAAACAATTCACCGATGACGACATCGCCGAAGCGGTGAAAGCTGCATTGGCAAAGTAGCCGAGTCACTCCGTGACTCGAAGATTCCGGTCACGGAGTGACCGGTCTACGTATCGGTCACTTCCGGCCGCGAGTCGGTTGAGCGTGCGGGTGCGACTTGTCGTAAGTCTCTCGCATCCGTTGCGTGCTGACGTGCGTGTAGATTTGCGTGGTCGTCAGGCTCTTGTGGCCGAGCAACTCTTGGACGCTGCGCAGGTCCGCGCCTCCATCGAGCATGTGTGTCGCGAAGGTGTGCCGCATTGAATGTGGACTGATCTTGGTATCGAGCCCGTTCGCTTTGACGTACTTCTCTAGCATCCGCCCGACGCTGCGAGTCGTCAGCCGTTTGCCAAACCGATTGAGGAAGACCGCCTCTCGCTCCTCTGGCCGAGCATCCGCGGCCACTTCACGCACGGCGAGCCATTCGTGCAGAGCCGCGCTGGCATGACGGCCGACAGGAGCGATCCGTTCTTTGCGTCCTTTGCCGCGAACTCGCAACACGTTCGCATCTTGATCCCAATCGGAAACATTCAGCCCGACCAATTCGGCGACGCGTAGTCCGGCCGAATACATCGTCTCCAACATCGCTCGATCGCGCAGGCCCGACGGTTCGTCCGACGGCGGAGCCTCGACCAACGTGACAGTTTGCTGAGCCGTGAGAAAGCTTGGCAGCTTGCGTCCGGTACGTGGCGTTCGCAAAGCCTTCGCCGGATTTGAAGTCACCAGCTTCTCGCGAGCACAGTACCGAAAGAAACTTCTCAGACTGGCCAGCCGCCGAGCAATCGTCGTCTTCGCGTACTGGCATTCGTGCAGATAAGCGACGTACCCGCGGAGCATCGAGATGTCGGTCTCCGCCGGTTCCGGGATTCGGCCGACGCGATCCTGCAAGTAATCGAAGAAGCTGTTGAAGTCTTCGGCATACGACTTCAGAGTCAGCGGCGAAGCATTTCGCTCGATCCGCAGCGAACGCAGGAATCCATCAACGGCGGTGTGCATAGCTGTAGGCCGACTTCGCCGAAGTCGGCATTCCTGTAGGCTCAGTTATCTACCGCCGACTTCGGCCTACCACGTCGTTTCACGCGACCACTGTTCGCGAGCTTCCGCCTCGGTTTCTTCCTTCATCCGGCGGACCTTCTGGCTGAGGACCGCCGCGTCGTACCAAGTGAAGCTCAGATCTTTGTCCGCCGCGAACTGGCCGAGTTGTTGTAACAGCGTGTCCGAGCTTTCTTCGTCATACAGAAAGATGTACCGCTCGGTGTCCTTCACCAACGCCAGCACGTTGAGCTCGTGAGTCATGACGGAAATCCTCGTGACCGAATCGGTCGGCACCGTCGCGGCGCAGATTCCATTCGGCAGGGCTTCAGATTGATCGGCAAAATCCGCAGAGTTTCTTCAATCGAAGCACCTGCCGATTCCGCCGACGACCGTGACACCCGTGACCGACGTCTCGCAAATTTGGAACGGATGCGAGACGCATCGGCGACGCTACTCGCCGCACTGTTCGGCCGTCACAATGCCGTCCACGATGACTGACTCACATTCGACTTCCGGCTGGAAATCCTGGCTCCGCGACCGCTGGTACGGCGGCGATTTGGCTCCCGTCGCGAGCCTGCTCGTACTGCTCTCGATATTCACAGTACTTGTCGGGCCACATGAGTTTTTGAGTCTTGGGATCGTCAATCAAGTGCTCAAACAAGGGGCCGTGCTGGCCATCGTTGCGGTCGGGCTGACGTTCGTCTTGTTGACCGGCGAGATTGATCTGGCTGTCGGCAAGACGGCCCTGTTTTCAGCGTGCGTCTGCGGTGTCTTGTTTGAATTGCCGTTTGCCGCCGGAGTGAAAGGACGGAATGTCGCCGAAATGAGCGTGCTGTCGTTGCTCGTCGTTCTGACGGTGCCGTTCCTCGTGGCAATTGTTGCCGGATTTTTGTCTGGATTACTGACGGTCACGTCTCGTCTCCCCAGTTTCATCATCACGTTGGCGATGATGTTTGTCTGCGACGGTTTGGCGAAGTTCATGACAAAGAGTGAAAAGTTCGACGTGCCTTTGCTGCTCAAGGAAATTGGTAACGATGAGTTGTTGCTGGGCCGATTCGGTATCCCGTACAGCGCGATCTTGGCGGTTGGAGTGATGCTTGTTGGGCACGTCGTACTGCAACACACCCGCTTCGGCCGGTACGTCTACATGACCGGAGGCAATCGTGAAGCCGCTCGCCTGGCCGGAGTCCGGACGCCACTGATCATCGTCGCCTGTCTCGTTATCAGCGGCTTGACCGCCGCACTCGGTGGATTGGTCAACGCCGGTCGGCTCTATAGCGTCAGCCTCGATCAAAACACCGAGTTGCTGCTGGAAGCCGTCGCCTGTGTCGTGCTCGGTGGAACCAGTCTCTTCGGTGGCGAAGGGAGCATGCCGCGCACTTTGATCGGAGTCGTCACCTTCACGGTCCTGAAAGTCGGCTTACTCAACGTGAGGATCGAGGGATTCAAGCACTTCGATTTGCTGCGTCCCTTTGTGATGGGCGTCGTGCTGCTGATCGCTTTGGTGATCAACGGCCGCATCGCTCGCGGCCGAAACTGAGCCGTTGCGTGCGATCGCACGAGAAGTCTCGCACAACGGCAGCGGCGGCAGTACTTCAAGAGTTGTCCCACTCGAACAAGAGCACGTCGCTCTCGGCGGAACTGATCCGGGTGTGACAAAAAGACCTGGCCAGGATCAGCCGGCACGCGCTAGCGTCCGGTTCGAGAACGGCCAACCGGGGCTAGCGCCCTGCGGCTAATGGCGATGCCAGGAATAATCGTCACACCCACTGGTTCTTGAACCGGTAAGAAGATTGATCCGAGTGACAGATGCCGTTAGCTTGATCGACGGATTTGGCCGATATTTTTCGTGGCTGACGCCGCTCGCGTCGGCCTCTGCTGAGTTCATCCCCGCGCTGACTCACGCCGAGTCGGCCACCACTTCCCGCCGGAGTTTCTTGCGATGCCTGCTACGAAGTTTTGTCCGGGACCGATCTCGCGACGTGGGTTTCTGGAAATTGGTTCGACGGCGTTCGCGGCGCTTGGCCTGAGCAACATGTTGCGACTGCGAGCCGAAGCGGCATCGGCTGTCGGTGCCGATGCAGACACGTCCGTGATTTTTGTCTGGCTACCCGGTGGTCCTCCGCATCAGGAAACATTCGATTTGAAGCCGGAAGCTCCGCTGGAATATCGGGGCGAGTTCCGACCGATCCCGACCACTGTTCCCGGTCTCGATATTTGCGAGCACTTGCCGCTGCTGGCCAAGACGGCAAAGCGGTACTCCATCATCCGCTCGGTCGCGCACACGTATGCGGATCACGGCGGCGGCCATAAGAAGTTTCTGACGGGTCGTGATCCGAAGTCGCCGGTTGATTTCGTGAACGATTATCCGATGGTCGGATCGATGGTCGCCAAGATGCGTGAGTCGAAGATCGCCGGCCTGCCGAACTACATCTGCGGCACCGATGGTGGCCGGCAGAACATCGACACGTTCAGCTTCGGCAGCGCGTATCTGCCGCAGACAACCCACCCGTTCACGTTTTGGGGCGATCCGAACGACGCGAAGTTCGAGGTCCAAAACCTGTCGGTCTCGAAGTCGATCGAGACACGCTTGGATGATCGAGTCACGCTGCTCGGCGGTATCGATAAGCTCCGCAGCGACGTCGATCGTTTCGGCGCAATGGCTTCGATCGACGAGTTCAATCGCAAGGCGCTCGACTTGCTGACGAGCAACAAGTGCCGTGACGCCTTCGACATCAACAAGGAATCGCCGGAAACTCGCGACCGCTATGGACGGAACGTCTACGGTCAGCGAGCACTCCTCGCGCGGCGACTCGCCGAAGCCGGTGCCAGCTTCGTGACTGTCACGATGGAGAATCCGTGCCCCGGCAAAGAGTTCCCATTCGGAGTCACCTACAACTGGGACTCACACGCTGTGAACTGCCACATGTTTACCGACCTGCTGATGAAGCTGCCGATGCTCGATCAATCGGTGACGGCATTGATCGACGACCTCTACGATCGTGGCCTCGACAAGAAAGTCATGCTGATCGTCACGGGCGAGTTCGGTCGCACGCCGCGCATCAACTCGACGATCGGTTCGCAAACCAAGGTCATGCAACCCGGCCGCGATCACTGGCCGCAAGCCATGTCGATCCTCGTCAGCGGCGGCGGCTTGAAGACCGGCGTCGTGGTCGGTTCGACGAATAGCAAAGCCGAACATCCGACCACTGGAGCCGAACGATCTCTGGGCGACGATGTTCCAACACCTCGGTATCGACACCGATCACGCCTTCCCCGATCACCAAGGCCGCCCGATGCCAATCCTGACAACCGGCGCGCCGATCAGCGAATTGGTGTGAGTCTGTCGTGGGGCATGTTTTTAACGTGCCCGCCCCGCCTGCCAGGTTGAAAACATGCCTCACAAGTCACGGCTCGCTGCGTAGCAGACATTGAAACCCGCCGTCGGAATTCCTTCCCGGCGTGAGCTCGTGCTGCTCGACGATCTTGAGCTTCGGTCGGAAGTGAGTTGCCGCTTCGACCACGGCGGCGTTTTCATCCGGCTCGATGCTGCACGTTGAATAGACGATGCGGCCTCCCGGCTTCAGCCGGTCAGCGGCGGCGAGCAGCAACAGCAATTGGATGCGAGACAACTCTTCGAGGTCATCGGGCTGAATCCGCCAGCGCGCGTCGGGACGCTTGCCGAGCACTCCAGTATTCGAGCACGGAGCGTCGATCAAGATCGCATCGAACGGGCCGGCCGGAATGTTCGTCCCTTCGAGTGTGACAACGGCCGTCTCGATGATTGACAGGCCGAGCCGTTCGGCATTTTGCGGCACGAGACGCAGTCGCTCTTCGCTGCTGTCGGTCGCGATGAGTCGGCCTTCGTTCCGCATCAGTTCGGCGAGGTGCGTCGTCTTCGTGCCCGGAGCGGCACACAGATCGAGCACCGTCTCGCCCGGTTGCGGAGCCAACAACTCGGCCGCGCGTTGAGCGGATTCGTCTTGAACAACGAACTCTCCCTCCACGAAACCGGGCATCTGATCGACGCGCGTTGTCGCTTGTGGCGCAAAGGGTTCGGGCGCGACGAGATTGGGAATCTTTTCCTCCAGTTGGTGATCGAGTTGTTCGAGGACCACTTCCTCGGCATCGCCGACTGGAGAAAGAGATTCCCGCCCCCTTGAGCCAGTCTCGACAAGAAAGATCGACGACGGCAACTCCCCCGCGCGAGCGGCGATTCCCGCTTCGGCAAACTTGGCAAGCAATGTGTCTCGGTCGGTACGCAGGCGATTGACTCGCAGACACATGGACGAGGGGGTGTTGAACCAGAATCCGAGCCGACACAATTCGGCGAAGTCGAACCGTTCGGCCCAGCGTTCGACGATCCAATGCGGCAGGCTGAACGCTTTCGTGAGGTATGACAGCGGCTGCTCGATCGGACCGGCGAATATTGGTTGCGTGAGCCGACGATAGCGACCATTCGTCAGCGGCAAAGAGACCGCCGACGGCGATTCCATCGACTCGTTCGTCAGCAATCGCGCCAAGCTCCGCAGGCAACCGTTCGCGAAACCGGTCCAATCGTCTCGGCCCAGCCAGCGGCCCAGTTCGACGGTCTCGCACGTTGCCGCGTAATCGGCAACGCCGTCGCACAGTGCGAGCTGATACGCACCCAGCCGCAGCAACATCCACAACGCCGGCTCAACGTTTTCACGCGGCCGAGCCACTGCGACACCCAGCAGTGCATCAAGTGTGTTCTTGCGACGCACGACACCGAACGCCAACTCGGTCGCGAGTCGTCGTTCGATCGGCGGCAATTCACCGCGAGCGATTTCGTTGTCGAGGTGCTCGTTCACATAGTCGTTCGAGTACGCGGCCGCCAGAAGCGTCGCCAGCGCGACTTGCCGAGCGGTCTTGCCAGGAGGGACGAACGGCATCGACGGTCCACGATCTTCCGAATCGCGTTCATCGAATCGTGGTCGTTGCTCGAACCTCGGCGGTTGACCGTAAGGACCACCGCTCGGCGGCCCGCGTCGTTGATCCTCGCGTCGCGGTCCTCGACCGCCGCCGCCACCGCCGTAGCCGCCGCCGTAACCACCACCACCGCGACGGTCGCCGTATCCACCGCCCCCCGAACGTCCGCCGCCAGATCGGCCACGACCGAAATTGCCTCCGCCCGCGCGGCCACCCTGTTGAGATTCCGTCATCAGTGACCGCACAATCGTTCGAGGTCTGTGAAGTAATTCGGATACGTCTTCGCCGTGCAGCTTGGATTCGCGATGCGAACTCCAGAAGCCTTCAGGCCAATCAGCGAAAAACTCATCGCCATACGATGATCGTCGTAGGTTTCGAT
Organism: Planctomycetia bacterium; assembly: GCA_043777235.1. GTDB lineage: Bacteria > Planctomycetota > Planctomycetia > Planctomycetales > Planctomycetaceae > SXKJ01. Next base: position 8,559 of record JAYVQJ010000869.1, on the reverse strand, counting down.
CGTCGCCGGTTGCGGCGATCCGGGATGAATTGTCAGCCCATCGTGACGCTCGTCGGCCTGGATGCCAAGCCGCTTGAGTTCGGTGACGACGGCTGCGATCCGATCGGTCTCTTTGTGCCGCACATGCGCGATGTTGCGAATCGTCGTCGGACCCTTCGCGAAGACGGCGACAGCGGCCAGCGTTTGAGCCGTATCACTGATCGCATTCATGTCGATGTCGATGCCGCGCAGCGACTCGCCGTGAACGATCGTCCGATCCTCACCGATGACAACATCGCAACCCATTCGAGCCAGCGCGTTCACGAATTGCAGATCCCCCTGCAATGAGTCACGTCCCAGTCCAAGCACCGTCACCGTCCCGCCGGTGATTGCCGCCGCCGCGAAGAAGTAGCTCGCGGCCGAAGCGTCCGGTTCGATGTCATATTCGCAGCCGCGATAGCCGGTCGGCTCGATTTGCAAGTGGCCGTTCGCGTCACGCGTGACTCTCGCCCCAAATTGCTTCATCACGCCGAGCGTCATGTCGATGTACGGTTCGGAAACGAGTCCGCCGCTGATCTGCAACTCGACCGCCGACTTCGCGCACGGAGCAGCCATCAGCAGCGCGCTGAGATACTGACTGGAGATGTTCGCTGCGACGGAAGCTCGTCCCCCTGGAAGACCATTCGCCACAATTTCGACGGGCGGGCAACCGCTCTCGGTCGCACACCGAACATCGGCTCCCAAGGCATTCAGCGCCGTGACCAGATCCAAGATCGGCCGCTGCCTCATCCGTGTGTTGCCATCCAGCCGAAAGCGTCCTTCGCCGGTCGTACAAGCCGCCGTGAGAAATCGAATGCTCGTACCGCTGTTTTCCAGCCACAGGTCGGCGTCCTTCGCAGGGAATTGTCCACCACAGCCAGGCACTCGGACGACACCTGCCGCTGGATCGTGTTCGACGGCAACGCCCAGCCGACGGCAGCTTTCGAGCATCACCTGCGTGTCTTGGCTGTCGAGCACGTTTGTCAGTCGCGACTCGCCACGAGCCAACGCCGCGATCACGACAGCTCGATTCGTCAGGCTCTTCGATCCCGGCGGCCGAATGCTCCCTTGGAGTGGTCCGGAGACAGGCGAAACTTCGTAGAAATCGGCGGCCACGGAGGATCCTTCAGCAGCACTGATCAGTGGCGCTACCTAAGAAATAATTTCGGCGACAAAAATCTGTCGGCGAGCACTTGCGAGTGGCGCAGATGGGAATGGCATCCGCGACCTCTGCCTCGCAAACGTAACGACTCGCACTCCTAAGTGAGTGCCCGCGCAAGTTGTAACGCCTCGGAATTTCGGTTGCACCACTGGTGTTGGCAACAATTGGTCACAGACGTTGCGTCTCCACTTGAGCACGTCTGCTGTTTGTCGTTGGCGTTGCGGCATCGCCTCCGCATCACTTCACCGCGAAGGTCGCATTGACGGTGACTTTGTACTTGAGGATTCCGGGACCGGCTCCGATCGCTTCGCCCGTGTGATCGTGGCCGGCCATTTGCTGACGCATCGTTCGGCCGAACGGTGTGTTGTAGAGCATGCGATAATCCGCCGCGTCTTCGGCTTCGATTCCTCCGCCTCCTTGCAAGCTCCGCAGTGATCCCAGTTCCAAGTCAGCGGCCTTGGCCAATTGCGTCGCCTCCTGCTTCGCCGAGCGAAATGCTTCCGCCAGCGCCTTCTCTCGATCGGCGGCGGAAATCTTCGCGACGAACACGAACACGGGTTCGCCCGGTTTCGGACCCTGTTGATTGCTGTAGACGTTCGCCATCTCGTCCATCTCTTCGGACAACTCCGCTTCTTCGGGCGATGGTTCCTCAGCGTCTTTCGCACCGGCCAGGTCCGCGGCTTTGATCGCGTCTTGCAGCTTCTTGGAAGTGACCAGCAATTCCGCCGTGTCCGCCGCTTTCAGCGGCCACTCGGCGACCAGTTTGAGCATGACCTTTACCGGTTTGACCGAGACTTCTTTCTCCGCCGGACGTTTGCCGCCGCGTCGCTGAGCCATGCGTTGCCGCATCATCATCTCGATTTGACGCTGCTGATCGTCCTGAGCCTGATCCATCTCAACGTCACCGAACTTCACCGAGTCCTTTGCGGCACCCAGCGTCTCCAGTTGCTTCTCCACTTTGGTACGCCGCGTCTTGAGCTTCGCGATCGCCTCCGGCAAGTCTTTCCCCTTTGCCAGAAGATTGATCTGGAGACGCATGACCTCGGGTTTGCGTTCCAACAACACTTCGCCCGTTCCGTGAATTCCCTCGTCCGACGTCACTTGAGCGAAGCCGTCCGTCTCAACGCTCAACAACACCAACAAGCCAACCGCCACTTGAGTCATGACCTTTTTCATTCTGCACTCCTTATTCTGCAATCCTTATTTTTCTTCTTCGCCCACAGCGAAACGCACAGTGTCACATCAGGCTACCGCAGTTGATCCATGCCGACTTCGTCTCGAATTCGCTTCCGCAGTTTGAGAATCTCCGGCCCGTGCATCGAGCGGATCGACCAATAGAAATTGCGAACTTCATAAGCTCGGTCGCCGGTCATGCCCCGATAAATTTCCTCCAAGAGGGGAACGTATCGCGGCTCGTCGCTTCCAGAGATGGCCTCGGTCACGAGATGTTCCCACTGCTCGCCGTTATGCAACTTGCGATTCTTTCGCCAATGCGTGATCAGCCGGTCCATCCCTTCCGACTCACCGAGCATCGCCAACAAGTACGCCGCCTGAGCAGCCGCCTCTTCATCGAAGCCGGTCAGAAACGGCCGCAGATGTTCGGCGGTGAGCGTCTTCGGCAGCGGATCCTTTTTCTCATCGCCTCCCAAATAAACGTGAGTGCGGCGGTGCGTGAGTTGAAATTCGTCGTTGCCCAGCGACTGCACTCCGGCATCACCCAACGTGAGATACGCCAGCGCGGGACGCCGCACCGGCGATTCGAGATTCGTCAGTGCCGCCACGGCCGCTTGCTGTGCTTCTTTCGGCGGGCTGCTGAACAACACAATGCGAAACGCATCGGCTCGCGCGGAAGCTGATGCCGCTGTGTCGTCGGCCACCGCTTTCGCGACTTCGCTCGCGGCGGATTCATCCACTTGCATCAGCAGCGCCAAGGCAATCCGCCGCTGCCATTCGCGGCCCGACATCGCAATGCGTTTGAGAGTTTCGGTCGAAAGTCCAATCGGTTTGGGAGACTCATTCGAGCCGAACATCCCATTTTGTTCCATGCCGTGATTTGTCGTGAGATTCCCAAGTACGGATTGCGCGAGTTCCGACGAGATTTGCTCGCCAGCTAAGACGTCCCACAACAACTCGCTGGCGCGTGTATCACGCAACACGACCAATTCGTCGCACAATGTTGCAAGCGGATGAGCGTCTTGAGCCAGCGTGCGGAGTTCGCCAAAGAACTTGACTCGCTCGGCCCACGGCAACCAGCGCAGCGTCTTGGCAATCGGCGTGATCAGATGCCGCTCGGCAGCGGCGATGCGTTGCAATTCCGTGAACGCCGAACCGTCATCCCCCAAGGCCACGAGCGCGATCGCGGCCGCCAGCCGCTCCGAAACCGATGCCGACGACGTCATCTTGCCAAGCGGCTCCGTCGCCTGCGTCATCCACTTAGGCCGCTTCTCACCCGAGCGAAACGCGACAAGCCACGCCTCGTGCGGATGATGATCTTCATCCTCCGCAGCGCTCGGTTTCTTGGTGTCGCTGGGTTCCTCCTTTTTCTCGACAGGCTTCTTCAACAAGGTGTCGACGAATTGGCCCAAAAATGAGGGCGAGGGCGGCACGACGCGCTGACTCGTGAGCCGACGTTCGCCTTCAGCCGGGCGCTGTCGTTCACAGTTCGCCAACAGTTGTTCTGCGGCTTCGATGCGGACCGACTCACTGGCATCGGACAGCGCGGGAATAAGTTCCGTTTCGCCATCCAATTCAGAGATGTGTCCCAACGACTTGAGCGCGGCGGCTCGCAAGTGTGCGTCGTTGTGTTTCAACCAGGCTCGCAACAACGGCGTCGCCTTGATCCGAGTCTTCTGACCCTCGGTGAGCGACTCGGCGACCGCCTTGGCCAATTCAGGATGTTGCTCCGCCGTCTTGGCCAACGGCTGAGCGGCAATCGCCAAGTCCGCATCTTTCAACGCATTGACCGCGCGGCTGACGACGAAACCATCCGAGTCGGACAGCACTTCCAGAATCGCGGTGTAGGCATCCGCCGTCAGCGATTCGTCCTTCTCGCTTTGTTTGCCGAAACGACGCTGAATCCGCTCGGAAACGCTCTCGCCAACGGCATCCACCGCTTCGGCTCGTACTTGCCAACTCTCGTGAGTGAACAACTTCAGCAAACACTCAACAGCTTCTCTCCCTTTGATCTCGCGCAGCAACCGCGCGGCGTGGACGACCAAGTCTGGATCCTTTTCCTGAGCAATGTAGGCCGCGATCTGAGGAACCAATTTCGAAGTCGGCTTCTCAGCCATCTGCTTGAGCACCGCCGCTCGAACATTCGGTTCGGGATCGGCCAACAGTCGCGTTAGCTCTGCGTGGGCTCGTGCGCCGCCGACACCTTGCAACGCTTTCAAACTCAATTCGCGAACGAACGGATCGGGATGCCCGAACAACTCGATGAGCAACCCTTCGTCGCCGCCGGTCACAACGCTCGGCAATTCGCTGGCCGCGTCGCGCCGAGCTTGAGCGTCCGTCGCCGCGAGCTTGGTCAAACCGTTCGGCCACTTGAGCGCCAGCGCGTCGGATGTGACCAGTCGATAACGCAACCAATCCAACCGCTCACGCAATTTGTCGGTCTCGGCGCTTTGACGTTGTTCACGCACTTCTGGCAACAGCGCGGCACCGTGCCGAGCCAATCGTGCTCCGATCGCTTCGACTTCAGTGGCATCTGCCGTCAGCAACTTGGCGATGTCGGTTCGCGCTTCGATCAACTGTTCCGGCGTGAGCACTTCAACCGCCGGTACAGCAGACTGATCGGCCGAAGGATCGAGCTTGTCGGCCCAATCTTCCAAATCATTGAGCCGCACGGCCGTGAGCGTCTGCGGCAGCCACGGGTCCAAGTCCTGAATCGGAGCTTGCCATCCGCTCAGAATTTCCAACGCCGCCAATCGCGTTCCCAAATTCCCGCGCGTGAACGACTTTGCCACCGCCGCTCCGGCCAGGCCAGGACTGCCCGACAATCGCCGCATCACCGCTTCGCGCACATTCGCGTCGCGATGACCGAGCAGCCGAATGAGTCGCGGCAAAGTCTCCGCCGTCAATTCCGCGACCTCAGTGATCTCTTCATTGATCTCATCCGTGATCGGATCATCCCGGCCGCGCAGCCAGTCCACGAATTTGTCTGCCGGCAAAAAACCATCATGCGACTTCGTCGTCCGCCCGCTGGCATTGAGCACTCGCAGCGCCGGAATCGGCCCGATATTCAATCGTCGCACCTCGTCCGCCTGCGCATCGGCATCGAGTTCCACGAGCACCCAATTCGCCAACTCCTTCTGCACCTCCGGCTGTGTCATCTCTTTGTCGAGCTTGCGGCACCAACCGCACCACTCCGCCCCGACGCGCACGAGTATCGACGTTTTCTTCCGCCGCGCTTCCTCGATGGCCGGAGCCACACTGTGATGCCATGTCAGCGGCTTTGTTGAACCGGCCTCCGCTTCCGAAGCGGACGGCTTCTTTGACACGTCGTCGTCGGCCCGCACCCGCTCATTCAAGACAGCGATCATCAAGAGGAACGCTGCGAAGACGATTTTCATGCGACTTCTCCCGATCAAGGAGGGTTCTGATAATAAGTAGGGTTCTGAATAAGGATTGCAGAGTAAGGATTTCAGAACGACGAAGTACCGACGGAAACCGCTGCCGTTCTCCTCTATCCTTCTGCAATCCTTATTCTGCAATCCTTATTTCTTTCAACTCTTCCCACGGCCAATTGCGTGCGTTGCAAATTAAGGATTGCAGAACGGCGAAGTGTCAGACAAAAGCGACCGCTACTCACCTTCATCCTTCTCAAATCCTTATTCTGCAATCCTTATTTCTTCCCAATCTCACTTCTGCACTCCTGACTCTGCAATTCTTATTTCCCTGCTGTCTCACTCACGGCTTCGCCGTGTGCGATTTGGTTCCAGAATCTGTCGTACGCAAACTGCGGACTGTTTTCGTGATCGTGGCATTGAACACAGCGATCTCGCGCGTCGTAGATCGTCTTGACCGCCGGCTTCAACGAGTGCGCGAGAGCCGGGCCGTGACAGCTTTCGCAGCCGACGTCGACACGCGACAGACTCTTGGCGAGCGATACGAACCCGCCGGGCTGTCCATAGCCCGTCGAGTGGCAATGCTGGCAATACGGATCGACGTGCGAACCTTTCTCGACCAGCGTCTTCCACGCATGGCCGTGACGGCTGCCGCTCCACGATTGGCAATCATTCGCGTGACACTGGCGACATGCGTCTGTTCCCGCCACACGGAAGTCCTTCGGCAAGTCATTAGGAAGCGACGGTGAGAAACTCGTTTGCTCGGCGGAGAAATCCGTGCGAGCCAACTCATCACGGAAGCGTTTGAGGTTGGCGGTCTGCGTCGCGTCATCAGCGAAGTCTTGGCTGAGTTCAACAATTTGCCCGTCCCACGCAGCACCGCGCGTCGTCTGTTGCAGGTGCACCAAAAACTTCCCTTTGTTCGTTGTCGCGGCCCAAGTGGTTGGGCCCGTGCGACGCGGTGCAATGCTCTGTCGAGTCGGTCCACCGACGACCAAGTCCGCTTCCGGAACACGGGCGACGAACGCCTCTAATTCATCCTCCGGCAAATACGCTAACACTAACAAAAGGTCGAACTGCCCTTTCAAAGTTGGGATCAACCGCAACACCGATTCGGCAGGATCATCGACTCGCAACCCGCTGCGAGCGAACTTCGGCGACAGCACTCCGAGCACCGCGACACGTCGAGTGCCGACAGCCACGAGGCGATGTGTTGTCGCAAGATCCTTCCCGTCTTCGTCCCGAACATTACTGCTCACCAACGGAGCCTTGGTCTTCTCCGCAAGCTCGCGCAGGGCCTGTGTGCCGAGTTCCGCTTCCGATGCTCCGATGTTGTGCGCGACCGTTTGCATTTCTACCTCGCCGCGTAGCACCGCTTCAAACTTCGCGCGGTCATACGGCGATGTTCCACCGGGAGCACCGCCCGCATCGGCCAGCAAGACGTCCGAACTGTTGCGAATGCCTTGTGCGTAGGTCGCTCGACGCAGCAATCCGCCCGCTTGCTTCGAGGAACAGCCGCAAGGAACGATCCAACCCGCGGTGTCGCAACTGACGATGACTGAAAGCGACCGGCTTGGCGGTGGCATTGGAGACGGCTTGCGGCAGCCGAAAGGCAGCAAAACGGCAAACAAACAAATGATACGCATCCCATTTGAAAACTGCGCTCGCCAAATGTCCGAAGTCCTTGAGACATCAGAATTCTCGGCGTTTCCAGCCGCGCAGTTATTTTCTGGGATGCGTATGAGAGTCAAATAAGGATTGCAGAATAAGGATTGCAGAAGGAAGAAGGTCGAGCGGCTTGTTCCGCAAGTCCTTCGCCGTTCTGCAATCCTTATTCTGCAATCCTTATGTTCTTTCCCGCTCCCCTGAAAAGTATCCACGATCCGCACCCTCAATACGTCAGCGCGTACGCCAGAATGTTGACGTTCACGTCCAGGCAATTCGTGATCTCGTTGCCGCCACAGCAACAGCAACCTTGGCTGTGCTCGGTGTCGTTCAAGCCATCCTGCGAATAGATCACTCCCAGTCGTCCGTTGATCGACACGCCTTCGAGCGGTTTCGGTTTGCCGTGCTTCGCCTTCAGATCGGCGATGTCGTAGACCGTATGAAAGACGGCGTGGTCCATTCCCAACGTCGTCAGCTTGTTGTCCGGGAAGATCGTCGCCATCTCGCGACGGAACGAGCGATCCCATTCAGTGGATGAGCATCCCGCGGAGGCCAACAGCATCCCGCCGCGCTCGACGAACCGTCGCAAGTTGTCCCGCTCCTTGTCCGGCAGCGAAAAGTCACCCTCGCCCGTCATGATCACCAACGGGAAGGAATACAGTTCGTCGGACGCCAGCTTCACCGCATGAAACCGCCGGCTCGTCGAGATGGCCGATTCCTTCTCGGCCTTCACCAGAAAATGATCCGAGAAGCATTTGCTGCTCTTCGTCCCCGCGTACACGAGGTTCGCAACTTGCACAATGCTTTGCGGCTCGCCTCCCGGCTGCTGAGGCTCGGGCACGTTGCTGATCGTCGGCGTCGGCCCCGGCTTACCCGGCCGAGCCACTCGCGGTTCGCCGTAGATCGCGGTCGCGAACAGGATCATCAGTAATACTGAACTCGTTCCGATGCGGTGAGTGGTGATCATGGCGTTTGTCCCTTTGCTGTTCTGCACTCCTTACTCTGCAATCCTTATTTCTTCTGAATACCAAATGGGGAGCAAATAAGGATTGCAGAGTAAGGAATGCAGAAGGAAGAAAGTGAAGACTTCACTGTCCGTTGGCGGTGTTTTTGTTTGGAGCCTTTGACGTCTTGTTTCGCATTGCGGTG
>JAYVQJ010000868.1:0-5098 GCA_043777235.1 Planctomycetia bacterium | reverse complement strand
GAAGTGCTGCGTGGAAGTCGTGCTAGAGTTGGCTGTCTCGCCGGGACCGTCTCGAACACTTGCTGATCGAGGTCCAACCGAACGCTCAACGCGGGACGCGACTTCACCGAAACACGTCTGCCGTCCCACGGGAAAACACGATGGGCTTCCTCAAAAAATTCATCAAAAATACCTTTCGAGATGGCCAGTCCAATCGGGGCCACAGCAGCTTCGAGGATCTCTCGGAAGAGCAACTCGAAAAACACTTGAAGATCGCCGCGTACGACGGCTTCGCATTGACCGACGCCGTCCGGCCGTCGTTCGATCTGCAAGTCATCCCACGATCCGGCTTCCGGCACGACAAATACACCGACGAGCGCACCGGAGTCGATATCCCCGTGCTGATGGCCTCGGCGTCGCGTGAAGCGCTCTTCGAGCTGTTCATGGATCTGCTCGACCCGATCGGGGCCGAGGTCGATGTCGTCCTCGAAACCAGCCACGAGAAACACAACGGCCGGCACGAAGACCTGTACCGCGAACACATCGACCTGCCGATCCTCAAGAGCGCGCTCTACGACTTCGAGGAAATGCTGCTCAACGACGGCTGCACCGGCATCGCCGTGCTGAATCCTCGCATTCCGGTCGAGGTCCAATTCGACGAGCACAAACTGCTCATCATCTACGGTCACGACCTGGGTGAGTTTGAAAACGTGCTGGCCTACCACGGACTCGAATGCGACGACGAGCTGAAGTTCATCACCGAAGCCGAGCACGTCCATTCTTCCAGCGACGAGTTCTCGCGACTGTTCGGAGAGATGCGTTACCGCTTGGGAATCGACGACTGCTGAGCGTCATCCTTCACGCGAGGAAAATTGATTGGTTGGAGCCGTCATTCCACAGCGGGAATGCGAGTCATGGAATGACTCGCCTACGTCGCTCAGTCATTTCATGACTGAGATTCGCTTTGAATACGAACCGACGAAAGCCATCAAACTTGGCCGCGAGACATCGAGCCGGTTTGACGGACAGTTCACAAAGCCCGGTTGCTTGCTAGCAACTGGGCTTTTTTCGTCAGGATCGTGGTCGGATCAGCGACGATTGTGGGCCGGCGAAATCTCAGGATTGCTCCACAACGGGTTCGCGGTCTGATAAATCTTCCGCCGTGCTTGTCTGACGCTGCATTCCGGTGAGGGCGGCTCAACCACTGATCCAATGCGAAACTAGATTCCTTGAGCCACGGAATTCAAACACGGTGCGTCAAGTTTTCTGAGCCGGAACGCGCTAGCGTCCGGTTCGGAAGGTCGATGGACTCTCGAACTGGACGCTAGCGCGTTCCGGCTGATTTGGTCAGAGGCGAAGCCTCGTTAGAAAGCCTGTTTCATGTCGATCGCGACGTCGTGTGAAGAGTGTGGCCGTGACTACTCCGTCAAGGACGAAATGGCCGGGAAGAAATTCAAATGCAAGGAGTGCGGTGCGGCCGTCGTCGTTCCATCCCCTCGCAAGAGCAGCGGGACGTCCTCAGTCGCGAAAAAGCGGCCGCCGAAAAAGAGTGACCCGGATGACGAGTACGAAAGCACGCTCGATTCGGACGACGACGATCAGGACGATTTTCGACCTCCCGTCTCGAAGCGCAAACCAGTTGCCAAGAAAAAGAAGTCCTCGCGCGGATCGTCCAGCGGAACAGGGCTATGGGCGAAGATCGGCGGCGGCGTATTCACCGGCTTGGTGGTGCTCGGCTTTGTGGCGCGGTTGTTCAAAGCGGCGGGTGGCATCGGCGGCGACGGAGTCAAATGGCAAGAGTTTCGATCTCCCAACGGTAGATACACCGTGTTGTTTCCAGCGGCGTCGAAACAGAAGCCGCAACCCGATCCGGGAGTCTCGACTTACTTGGGAGAGACTCGCAACTTTGCCTGCGCCGTGACACACGCGAAGCTGCCGCCGGGAACCGGAGCGCTGTTGGGGCAATTGTCGCCACAGATGCTCTCCGACCAATTGATCAAGGAAGGCTATCCCGGAGTTCAACTCATCACGAACCGACCCGCGACGTTGGGCGGACTGCCGAGCCATGAGACTTCCTTCAACAAAGATGGCATGCGACTGACGGAACGCTCGATCATCGTCGGTGACGAGCTGTTCAACTGCGAGTTCATCTCCAAGTCCGATCCACCGGCCGCCGAATTTCAGAGGTTCTACGATTCCTTCCGCATCGTTGGAGCGGGTGCGCCTGCCGCTGCCGGCGGTGCAATGCCGGGAGGTCCGCCTGGTGCGCCCGGAGTGCCTGGCGTTCCATCCGCAGTTCCAGGCGGCACATTTCAACAACGTCGGTCAGCATTTCAGACCAAGCTCGTGAAGTCCGGTCCCGCGCCTCAGGAATACCAAAACGAAAATCCTCCACCGGGAGTTCAATCGGTCCTGTATCCGTCGGGCAATCTGCAACTCAAAGCCTGGGTCCGTGCTCCGAACGGAGGCGCGGGACCGAAGGCTCCAGCGTTGGTCTTCTTTCATGGCGGCTTCGCCTTCGGTGCCGACGATCTGGACGCTTGCCGTCCGGCGATGGATGCCGGCATGGTGGTGATGACTCCGATCTTGCGTGGCGAGAACGGCAATCCCGGCAACTATGAATTGTTCTTCGGCGAGGTGGATGATGCTCGAGCGGCCGTCAAGTGGTTGGCGGCTCAACCCTACGTTGATGCACAGCGCATCTACACGTTCGGGCACAGCATCGGCGGAGGTGTGTCGGCAGTTCTGTCGCTGATGGACGATGTGCCGATTCAGCATGGAGGGAGCAGCGGCGGCCTTTATCCCGAAGCGATCTTCAGCGCCTGGCAATCAGACGGCTCGGTCCCATTCGATCTGCAAAACGCCGAAGAACGCCGGTTGAGACTCCTGATCGGCAACATGCGCGAGATGCGGCACAAGCACTTCGCCTACTTCGGAGCATCTGACACGTTGGCATTATTTGCGAAGGATGCCAAAACGGAATCGCCGGGAACTCAATGCCAACTTTTCACGGTCCCTGGCGACCACATGACGAGTTTCGAACCGGCACTGCGTCAGTACCTGCAAGTCATCCAGCGTGGCGGATGACCGCTCGTCTTCAGTTAATTCTGCAGACAACTTGCGGTCGAGGAGACAGGGCGAGCTTGATGGAAGTCCTCAGACAGACTCAGTGGCGAGACTGTTCTGTGGGCCTATAATCCCCGCCTCGAAGGAGCTTGCGGAGATGAACTCGTTCTTGGATGAATTCAGCATGCGCGATCGACCGCTGAGGATCGGAGCCGTCAGCTACCTCAATTCGAAGCCGCTGATCGAAGACTTGGCTGATTTGGCGAGCGATGCCGAGCTGATCCTCGACGTCCCCAGCAAGTTGGCAGATGACCTCTCGGCCGGTGAACTCGACGTCGCATTGATCCCGTCCGTCGAAGTGCTGCGTGAAGCGGACTACGAGATCGTTTCGGATGCCTGTGTCGCGACCCGCGGACCGGTCCTGAGCGTGAAGTTGTTCAGCCGAGTCCCTGTCGCCCGCATTCGGACATTAGCGCTCGACGAAGGTTCGCGGACGAGCGCGACGCTCGCTCGCATCTTGTTGGCCGAACGTTTCGGAGTGCGACCGGCGACCGAATTATTGCCGCTTGGATTCGCGACCGAGGACACGTCTGCCGACGCCGTGTTGCTCATCGGTGATCGAGCCATGAAACCGCCTCACGAGCAATTCATCACGACGTGGGATCTCGGTGAGGAATGGACAGAATGGACCGGCTTGCCGTTCGTGTTCGCGATGTGGGCTGCGCGACGCGACTGTGATCTCGGCGACGTCGAAGAGGCGTTGTGTCAGTCTCGTGATCGAGGAGTCGAGCGGATCGCCGAGATCGCTCGGCGCGAGGCTCCGAAGTTGGCGATCACCGAGAAACTGGCTCACGACTATCTCACCCGCAATCTGCACTTCACGCTCGGTTCGGCCGAGCGTGCCGGGTTGCGACTGTTTCAAGAATTGGCTGTCAAATTGGAGCTTGCTCCCGAAGGGGTGGATCTTGTCTTCCGTCACTGTCTGTCCGCCCGCTGAACGTTGCTGCGAGACTCGTTCGTTCGCTGGCATTGAGCGGCCACGGATGTCCGTCGATCATGACCTGATCGATCAATTGAACGAGCAGTTCGGCGGACGCTCACCGTTTAGAGACTCGGCGATTCGACCGATTCTCGAACGCGCCGTTGCGGGCGAGCGGTTGTCAAATGCGGACGCGCTCCGGTTGCTGGAGTCTCCCGATTTGGTCTCGATCGGAATCGCCGCCAACGCAGTCACGATGCGACTGCACCCGGAGCCGTATCGGACTTTCAACATCGACCGAAACGTCAATTACACGAACGTCTGCTCGGCCGTGTGCGACTTCTGCGCGTTCTTTCGCCGGCCGAAGAGTCCCGAGGGTTACGTGCTGCCGAAGGAGGAGATCTTCCAGAAGATCGCCGAGACCGTCGCACTCGGCGGCGATCAAATCTTGATGCAAGGGGGCATGAATCCCGACCTGCGCATCGAGTGGTACGAAGACTTGCTCCGCTCGCTGAAGGAACGCTTTCCGCAGGTCAATCTGCACGCGTTCTCTCCGCCGGAGATTTACGCGCTCGCAAAGCTCGAAAAGCTGCCGATCAAGACGGTACTGCAACGCTTGAAGGACGCGGGCCTCGGCAGTCTGCCCGGCGGCGGCGGCGAGATTCTGGTGGACCGCGTCCGAAAAGAAATGACGCGCGGCAAGGTACTCAGCGACGATTGGATCGACGTCTGTCGGCAATGGCACGAACTTGGTGGCCGCTCATCAGCAACGATGATGTTCGGCCACATCGAAACTCTCGCCGAGCGCATCGAGCATCTCGACCGCATCCGTCAATTACAGGACGAGACCGGCGGAGTCAGCGCCTTCATCTGTTGGACGTTTCAACCGGACAACACCGACATGGCTCACATCACGCCGGCCGGAGCCTTCGAGTACCTCAAGACGCAAGGCGTCGCTCGGCTGTATCTCGACAACGTGCGCAACATCCAGTCGAGCTGGGTCACTCAGGGAGAAAAGGTCGGCCAGATGGCGTTGCTGTTCGGAGCCAACGACATGGGCAGCCTGATGATCGA
>JAYVQJ010000867.1:0-5103 GCA_043777235.1 Planctomycetia bacterium | reverse complement strand
CCGCCGCAGTTGGCGGAGTTTCTGAAACTGTTGACGCAACTGGGTGGCTACAACAATCGGACGAAAGAACCTCCCGCCGGCCCGCAACCAATTTGGATCGGCCTCCGACGAATGCTCGACTTCGCCTCCGCCTGGCTCGCCTTCGGATCGGAGACTCGAAACGTTGTGTATAAATGACAGGGGCGCTAGCCCCGGTTTGAACCGGACGCTAGCGCGTTCCGGCTGATGAATGTTTCGTTATCTCGCCGTGCGGAGAATAACGGCGACCTCGCGAAACTCAGGCTCCGAGTGGTTGCGGGGTGTGCCAATACTTCTTCACCAACTCGAAGTCGCACTGGAATCGCAGGTTGTTGTTTGGAGAAAGTGTTTTTGAAACGCAGAGGGCGCAGAGAGAACGTACGCTGAGGTCGCTGAGAACTCTTTGAGAACTCTGCGTTGACCTCCGCGAACTCTGCGTTTCAAAACAGCAATTTCAATACGGTTTGTCTTTGCCAGGAAAATTTGCCGTACCCTGGCTGAGCAATTCCTCGCAATGCAGATCGAAGTCGATGTTCGCGGCGAGCAGTCACTCAGAAAAAGGAGTCGCACTGACCCTCACGCCATCCTCATCCAGCCGATCCAACTCCGCGAAATGCCATCGGTTCGCAATCAAACCTCGGCACCCCTCAACTCTTCGATTCAGAACGCTCGCTTTCATTTTTCGGGGGTTCTTCCCCATAATGGCACCCGGTTCCTCAACTTTGGTTTCGTCAGAACTCTCAGACCGATGTGCGTGCTCAACTCTTCGGAGGGCATCATGGGTGAGATTCAGGGACGGTTACTGATCGGCGGAATGGTGCTCAGGAATCTGGAAGCGAGCCTCGATGAGGGGTCGCTCGATTCAGAGTCCGGGTGGACGGGGTCGTTGTTGATCACTCCGCCGGTGCAAGAGTCTCTGCAATTACGACGCCCCTATCGTTTGGAATTGAACGATGAGCGGGCCGGCCAGATTGAAGTCACGCACATCGACTGCGTGCCGGGCCAGAATAAGTTGCGAGTCCACATTCGCGGATGCACTCCGCTGAAGTGGTCGCCGGATGCTCACGAATACCACCATGACTCGGCGGTCACGCTGATCCCGGCGGCCATCATAAAAGACGTCTAACGCGGCGGGAGGCATTCATGGCTCAAAGTCTAAAACCCTTCGCGCAGCCCAAATCGGTGATACCGGATCACTCGTGGAGCCATCGAGTGGCCCCAACTTACATCGTCGATCGTCACGCCGAACGCCGCCGCCAATCGCTGACGTTCATCGGGACTGGGAGTCCAACGTCCCACAGCGATCGCTTCGATTCGTTCGGGGTCCAGCTTCGATCGATCGGCGATTTCTTCAATCGACAGTCCGGTTTCCTCAAACAGCAAATCAATGGTGCGGATCGGCAAGATGAATTCCTCGCGGGACGTCCAGACTGGTAGCGTCACGATTATTCAACCTTGCTTGGCAAAGTCGCAAGGCTACCGCTTCCGTTCCTGAGTTCTCGAAGTTGTCCGTTTCCTTTCTCACGGAGAAACATTCCATGACCACCTTGATGACCGAACGGGTCGCTCGTCAGCCCAGCGACGACGACGCCGAACCGAAATTTGAATATCCCGGCCTTCCCACCACCTGCGACGGTGCGGAAGCCGTCGTGTGGGTTGAATCGCGCATCAGCCAAGGATCGGGAGCTTTCCCGATCACCAGCTCGACAACGATGGGCGGCGGCTTCAACGCGGCGATGATGAACGGCATCCCGAACTTGTGGGGCGACCAACTGGTCTTCGTCGAGCCGGAGAGCGAGCACTCGGCCGCGACCTTCTGCGAAGGCTTCGCGCTGGCCGGCGGGCGCGTGACGAACTTCACGTCAGGACAAGGTCTGATCCTGATGAAAGAAGTCCTCTACACGATCTCCGGCAAGCGGCTCGGCATGGTCTTCAACATCGGCGCGCGAGCGTTGACCAGCCAAGGTCTCAACGTTCATGCCGGACACGACGATGTCTGCGGTGTTGCCGATTGCGGCTGGGGAATGCTGTTCGCTCGCAACGCGCAAGAGGCGGGCGACCTCTGCTTGATCTCGCGCCGAGCGGCAGAAGCCTCGAAGACGCCGTTCATGAACGTCCAAGACGGATTCCTCACGACGCACACCGTCGAAAGCGTGCGACTCATCGAACCGGAATTCATGAAGCAGTTCGTCGGCAAGCCCGAAGAGAAGATGACCAACTACATGGACCCGGCGAACCCGATCATGTCGGGAGTCGTGCAGAACCAAGACTCGTACATGAAGGGGAAGATCGCTCAGCGTTGGTACTACGAGCAGTGCGAACCCGCGCTCCGCGACGCCTTCGAAGAGTTCTATCTCAAGACCGGCCGGCGGTACGACTTCGTCACGCCGTACCGCTGCGACGATGCCGAGTACATCATCGTCGGCATGGGCTCGTACATGGAGACGGCTCAGGCGACGGTCGATTACCTCCGCGACAAGCGAGGCATGGCGGTCGGCTGCTTGAACGTCACTTGCTTCCGGCCGTTCCCGTCGCAGGCAATCATCGACGCGCTCAAGGACTGCAAAGCCTTCACGGTTCTCGAACGGATGGACGATCCGCTTTCGACGACCGGCAACCATTTGACGCGCGAGATCAAGGCGGCGTTCTGCGACGCGATTGTTGGCCAGAACGGCATCGAAAAGATCGGCCGGGTTCCGCACATCTTCCACGGAGCGGCAGGGCTTGGCAGCCGTGATGTTCGACCGGGTGACTTGATCGCCGTCTATGACAACATGGTCGCGAATGGAGCGGACTTCTTCTGCATCGGGATCAAACATCCGCTGAACTTGGGCATCACCGAAGACCCAGACCTGCGACCTCGCGGCGGGTTTTCGATGCGAGGTCACTCAGTCGGCGGCTTCGGTTCGGTGACGACCAACAAGGTCATCGCCACGATCGGAGGCCAAGTCTTCGGCAAAGACGTGCAGGCGTATCCGAAGTACGGCTCCGAAAAGAAGGGCTTGCCGACGACCTACTACCTGACGATCGCCGACTCGCACATCTTCACTCACAGCGAGTTGGAGCACGTCGATCTGGTGGTACTCAACGACACGAACGCGCTCTTCAGCGGCGATCCGCTCACCGGCGTCGTCGCTGGCGGAGCAATCTTCATGCAGAGCCCATACACGTCTGCAGCCGACGTTTGGCAACGCATCCCCGACCATCAAAAGAAAACGATCCGCGACAAACGGCTGCGAGTCTTCTTCATCGACATGGTCAAGATCGCCCGCACCGTCGCGTCGGAGGCGGATCTCGAAATGCGTATGCAAGGGATCGTGCTGCTCGGCGGGTTCCTCAAGCTGACGCCGTATTCGAAGGCCAGCGGAATGACCGACGGTGAAGTTTATGCCGGCGTCGAGAAGGCTCTCCGCAAATACTTCGGCAAGCGTGGCGACCAAGTCGTGCAAGACAACCTCACCTGCGTGAAGCAAGGTTACAGCGACATGCAGCAAATCCCGGCTGAGATCATCCAAGCGTAGGTCAGCCTTTCCAGGGCTGACATTCCTCAGCAAGTCATCGTCTTTCAAAAACAAATGTCAGCCTTGGAAAGGCTGACCTACGAAATAAGGAACACCATCATGTCCGTCGCCGAAATCCCAACGAAACTTCCCTCGATGAACGAGGCGAATCCGCGCGATCCGTTCAACAACAACAGTTACGGCACGCTCGTCGATGCTCCGTACAAGCTTTGCAGTCTGCCGATTCTCGACGTCGAAGACTTCAACGAACGAGTCATCCGCGGTTACGAAGAAGGTAACGGCGAGAAAGACCTCCCGGCTGATCTGCCGATCGCACGCTCATTTATTGCCGCCGGAAGCGCGACGCTGCGAGACTTCAGCTACGTCGCTCCCGAAATCCCGGAGTACATCCCAGAGAATTGCACCGGCTGCATGGACTGCGTCACCGAATGCCCCGACACCGCGATCCTCGGCAAAGTTCTGGCGGAATCGACGCTCAACGAACGACTGCAATCCATCACCGATCCGGAAGAGCGAGCGAAGTTCGAGCATCAATGGTCAAAGACTCGCAAGTACTACGATGGTCCGCAGAAGAAAGGTCAAGAAGGTGGCCGCTTCGCGATCATCATCGACCCCAGCAAGTGCAAAGGTTGTGCGGAGTGCGTCACCGTCTGCGATGACGACGCGCTCAAGATGGTTGCGAAGACCGATCCGATTATGAAGGACATCCGCAAGAGCCATCGCCTCTTCAAACAGTTTGGCCCGTCCGATGAGCGGTACATCAACGAGAACCTGCTCATCGACATGATGCTCAAAGAGAAGACTCACATTTACGTCGGCGGTGCCGGTTCATGCGCCGGTTGCGGCGAAGGAACCGCGCTGCGAATGCTCTGTGCCGCGACCGGAGCCAAGTACGGCGATCAATGGGGCATCATCGCCGCGACTGGCTGCAACACGGTCTACACCTCAACGTATCCGTACAACCCGTATCTCGTCCCGTGGACGAACTCGCTATTTGAGAATGCTCCGGCCGATGCAATGGGTGTGCGCGCTCGTTGGGACCAGATGGGCTGGTCCGACAAGCCGCTGTGGTGCATCGGCGGTGACGGAGCCATGTTCGACATCGGCTTCCAATCGCTGTCCCGCATGTTCGCATCCGGGATGCCGATCAAGGTCTTCGTGCTCGACACGCAGGTGTACTCGAACACCGGCGGCCAAGCCTCGACCGCGACCTACACCGGACAGAACACAAAGATGAGCCTGCACGGCAAGAAGTACGACGGCAAGCAAGAACGTCGCAAAGAGATCGCGCAGATCGCGATGATGCACCCGCGCACGTTCGTCGCACAAACGACATGTGCTCACACGAACCACTTCTACAAAGCCGTGCTGAGCGCGCTCGAATTCGACGGCCCGGCGATCATCAATTGCTACACGACCTGCCAGCCGGAACATGGAGTCGCCGACAACATGGCCTCGGATCAAGCCCGCCTCGCCGTTGACACACGAGCCTTCCCGCTGGTGATGTTCGATCCGCGACAAGGTGACTCGATCAAGAAGTGCCTGTCACTTCAGGGCAACCCTG
>JAYVQJ010000866.1:0-5113 GCA_043777235.1 Planctomycetia bacterium | reverse complement strand
GCGCGGCTAATTCTGGGACTTCGGATTACAGGATTCGGGCAGGCGCGAACTGCACATCGTTCGCTCTGACGGTTGTGGCAAATCGTTGGAACCAAGCTAAACTCTGGCCCGTCGAGTTCTGGCATTTCTCCGTCGCGGTATTTCTTTTTTCGAGGTGATCGATGGCTGGCAACGTGGCTGGGTCCGGCAAGTCCGAACCGCGCGAGCCGTTGCCGGCACGGGCTGGCGGCGCGGCGAAGCCACCCGCCGCGAAGACCTCGCGAGCAGCGGAGCCGCCGCCCCGACCGAACTCCTCGAAGGGTCATGGCCTGGATGGGCTGAAGCAGCTCGGCCGGTACACGATCATCAGAAAACTCGGCCAGGGAGGCATGGGGACGGTCTTCCTCGCCAATGACACACAGCTTCGGCGGCAGATCGCACTGAAAGTCCTGGCCAAAGAAAAGGCGGAGAACCCGACACTCGTCAAGCGGTTCAAGGCCGAGGCTCAGGCCGCCGCCGCACTCAAGCACGACAACATCGTCGCGATTCACGACGCCGGCGAGGCGGACGGATTCCTGTACATCGCTCTCGAATTCATCGACGGGACCGACGCACACTCGATCGTTGCCAAACGCGGCCCGATGCCGGCCAAGCGAGCAATGGATGTCATCCGGCAAACCGCGATGGCATTGCAGCACGCTCACGAGCAGAAGATCGTTCATCGCGACATCAAGCCCGCCAACTTGATGATCGCCAAGAACGGCACGGTGAAACTCGCCGACATGGGCTTGGCCCGTTCCGTCGATGAGACGATGGAGACCAACATCACGCGAGCCGGCACGACGGTCGGCACCGTCGATTACATGGCTCCGGAGCAAGCGCGCAACAGCAAGTTGGCCGACATCCGCAGCGATCTGTATTCGCTCGGAGCGACGTGGTTCCACTTGCTGACCGGACATCCGCCGTTCCCGGAAGGGAGCATGCTCAACAAATTGAATTCGCATTCCGGCGGTGCGCGGCCGGACGTGCGAGACGAGAATGAATCGGTCTCCGAAAACGTTTCGGTCATGATCAAGCGTCTGATGGCCGTCAAACCGGAGGACCGCTATCAGACTCCCGCCGATCTGCTCGAAGACTTGGAAAACGAGAACCTCACGCGCGGACCGATGTCGCTGAAGGATCTCGCGGCACTGGCGGAAGAAGAAGACGAAAACGAAGACGTGGACGATGAACCGAAAGCGTCGTACAAGAAGCCGGCCGGGAAGGAAGCCAAACAGCTTGCTGCCGCTGCGACGATGGAACTGCCGGCTCACAAGCCGCTCGCCAACGAACCCAAGCCCGGCGGCGGAATGAATCTCGGAGCGTTGAAATCGCTTGGCATCGGCGCGGCAGTGATCGCGGTGATTGGGCTGATCGGCTACATCGCCAATCAATACGGCAGCGCGGTCAACACGACCTCAACGTCCAGCGGCGATCCGTTTCATCGCGGCAACGAAGCCGGCGGCTCAACCGTCGCGACGGTGGCCGACGCGGGGACCGAGAAACGAACCGGCCCCAAACCCACGACCGACGGTACGAAAAAAGGTCCGGCTCCGTTGACCTCGACCGATGGCTCGAACAATCCGAGTAAGACCAGTTCTGTCGTCCCCTCGCCTGCTGGTGCGTTGTACATTCCGCCGCTGTCACCGCTCGGCCGCGATGGCGAAGTGAAATATCTTCCCGATTGGATCACTGAGTCTGGGTCGGCCGCTCCATCCAGTCTCAAGACAATTCAAGTCGGCGGTGGGCCGAGCGGCTTTGAACAAGTCGCAACACTCGAACAAGCACTGAATGAACTTCCCGGCGCAGGCGGCATCATCGAGTTAGTCACTGACGGCCCCTACTTCCTCAACCCAATACAACTGACGAACCGCGCAACGATCGTCATCCGCGCGGCGACCGGCCGAGTTCCCGTCGTCATGCTCGTCGTCGATCCAGATCATCCGTTCGACTCACTGCTTCACGTTACAAACGGCGCACTGACGCTCGAAGGACTGCAAGTGCTGGTCGACGCTCGGCAATTCGCGAGCAACGATCGGCTGACCTTCGTGACCGTGCAATCGGGAGACCTCGCGATCATCCGCTGTACGTTCACGCTGCTCGGCAACCGACCGGGCAAGACATTCGCATTCGGTGCCGAGGGCAAAGTCATTCGTACCGACCCGAAGCAATCGCCTCGCGCGCGACTGCTCGCCCGCGAGTCGGTCGTGCGCGGCGCGGGACTCGGCGGATTTCATGTCGATCAAACGCAAACCGATCTCGTCGCCAGCCGCTGCGTCTTCGCGATCGGCTCTTCACCGTTGCTGAGCCTGACGAATCACGAACTTCCCGAAGATGACACCGCGCCGCCGAAGCCCAACTCCAGCGGAAGCAAACCCGGCAGCACGTCGACTCCGCCAGCCAGCGACGAGCCGAAGAAAACGTCCGGCCCCAAGTCACTCAAGCCAGCGACCAATCCTGTGACGAAAGGTCCAAGCGGTTCCGCCGCGCGCAGCCTTCGTTTCCTCTCGTGCAGCGTGTTGACGACAGGCACCGCGTTTGAACTCGCGCCCGGCGCGGACGTCGCGAAGCCGCCCACAACGGAGATACTCGTCGTCAACTCGGTCCTCGCCGGAACAACCGCACCGCAAGCTGCGCCGGCGTTGCTCGCCCTGCCCGGCTGGCAACAAACGCCGCTGCCGGGCAACGATCAGAGTCCGTATCCGAATCTCAAGTGGGAGATCGAATCCTCGGCCATCTGTGGTTGGCAAAAGCTGATCCTCGAAGAACTGGGCACGACACAAGTTGTTCGCGACGCGGCCGCATGGAAAGCAATCTGGCGAAATCAACCGACGCTCGAACTGTCTCAGTTTGCAGCGGCAAGTTGGCCGAAGACACCACCTGCGAACTTTGCCTCGTTGTCGGCGAATGAACTTGGTCTGCCGAGTGAACTCGGATTGAAGGGGACCGACGGTCAAACACCCGGCTGCCCCGTCAACGATTTCGCATCGCCGACCACTGTGACGCTCGCGCGGGCCGACGCACTTGCCAACCGAGCCGCGTATCCGATTGCTGGCATCGAGCCGTTCGCCGTCAACCGTCGCATCGACGTCGATGCGAACAAGCAAGACCTCGGCAAGGTACTCAGCGCCGAGGACTGGCCGAGCGGCACGCTGGTCACCGTCAGCGGACAGGGCAATGCGGAGATGACTCCGATTGAGATCAAAGGGAGCAAATTGCTGCGCATCGAGTTCAAGCACACCGGCGAAGCTCCGCTCGTTCTCAATCCCCGAACGAAGACGAAGGAAGACGAAGCCCTATTCGTCGTCGAAAGTGGATCGCTCGAATTGGTCGATGGACACTTCCACTTCCCGAACGGCTCCACGTCTCCGATGCCCGCCCACTTCCTGACTGTCTATCACGGCAGCTTTGCACTGCGACGCTGTCAGGTCATCGGCCAGATGCTCGATGGCACCAGCGGCTACCAAGGTTTGATCCGTTGGAAACGAGCCAACGCTGAACCGGGAAACCTCACCGATCCTTCCGAACGCGGCTCTGGCGTCATCACCGACTGCGCGTTGCTGACCTCTGGCAAGTTGCTCGATGCCGATCTTCGGAATCGCACGTTGCTGTTGCGAAACAGTCTGTTCGTATCGGTTGGCGATCTGTTCGATCTGAACGTGCAAGGCTTCAGCTCGAAGATCGGCGGCACGCTCGACGCGCGCTGGTGTACCTTCGGAGCTGGCGGCAAATTCCTGTTCCAAATTCGCGGCACGAAAGAAGCCGAGAAGGCCACACGGCCGTTGAACGTCTTCATGCAACATTCCGTGCTACTCTCGCTGACCGAACTGTCGGGCGCGACGACGTCGCCGGTGCTGCTCTCGATCCGCGATCATTTGCTGACCAACCAACAGGTCGCATGGTGGGATCTCGGCAACGGCTACACGGCCCCGTGGACGCAGTTCCTTCGAGCCGCCGACACACCCGCCGCCGGTCCGCAATCGTTTGAGACGAACTGGCGCAAGAAGTGGGGCGACGACCGCGTGATGAACACGCTCTTTGCCAACGGCGATGTGCGACTCGCCGCGAAACTTCCGCATCGTTCCAAGGCCGGCCCGCGAGATTTCTTGCTCTCCAGCAACTGCCCTGCGTCCAGTTGGGGGCCGAATCAAACCACGCTCGGAGTCGATTTTGAACGCTGGACCGAAACCCAAAAATCCCCCAGCAAAGCTACCTCCACACCCACCGCCGATCCATCGAAGTCGACTCCGAAGAAGACCGAGCCGATCCCTCCCAACAAGAACACCAAACCCGGCAAGATCAATTTCTGAGAAACTAGCGAGGCGTCGCCTCAGACCGTCAGCCGGAACGCGCTAGCGTCCGGTTCGAGAGTCCATCGACCTTCCGAACCGGACGCTAGCGCGTGCCGGCTCACAAAACTTGACACACTGTGTTCGACTTTCATGGATCAAGCAGGCTAGGAAACTAAGACTGAGGAACGAAGAATAAAACACAACTGACCGCCGATCCGTTCCTCATTCTCGGTTCTCCGTTTTTCATTCTTCATTCCATCGGACCCTCGCCCATGACGCTCGCCGGTGAAGTCATCGACCTCCACAAGCACTACCACCTCAAGGGAGGCGTCGTCGTCAAAGCTCTGAGCGGAGTGAGCATGCAGTTTCCGCAGGGAGATTTCGTAGCCATCATGGGCTCGTCCGGCAGCGGCAAGAGTACGCTGCTCAACCTGCTCGGCGCGCTCGACCGGCCCACCAGCGGCGAGTACATCCTCGGCGGACACCGTGTTTCGGAACTGAGCGACGACGATCTCTCGCACATTCGCAATCACCTGATTGGCTTCATCTTTCAATCGTTCAATCTCATTCCGCAATACACCGTGCTGGAGAACGTTCAGATTCCGCTGCACTATCGTCCCGGCCGGCCGGCGCTGTCGGCTCGTGACATCGCTCACTGCGTGGATCTGTGCGAGCAAGTCGGACTCGGCGACCGCATGGAGCACCGCCCGTATCAGCTCTCCGGCGGCCAGCAGCAGCGCGTCGCCATCGCGCGAGCACTCGCCAACGATCCAGAAATCATTCTCGCCGACGAACCGACCGGC
>JAYVQJ010000865.1:0-5119 GCA_043777235.1 Planctomycetia bacterium | reverse complement strand
CGCAAACTCTAGCGGCACCAACGCGGCCTGCAATCGAGTCAACTCGCGACGGTTTCCGCCTGAAATTCACAGCAATGATGCCCGTCGCGGCAACATTTCGTGAGCGTCATTTTCGTCCCCAAGACTTCGCCAAAGACTTCTGATTCCAACCCGCAGATGCCGGCATCAGCCGAGGCCAACTCTTGATACGGGCAACTGTTTTCTCGCAGGATCGGCAGGTCGCCCGACATGTCGAGTTCCACATCGAACCCGCGCTCAGTCAGCGACACCTGCAACTGACGCATCCGATCCGACAGCGATCGACCTCGATCCGTTGAACCGTAGCGACGCACCATTGATTCACGCACTCGCCGCACGACTCGGTCGCGAAGCACAGGCTCTTCGATGCTCTGCATCTCTTGCCAAAGGATCAGAGCGAGGTCGCTGTAGTTCTCACCGAGTTGCTTCAGCCCTGACTCAGACACTTGATAGACAAAGTGCGGCCGGCCACGACCACTGCGAACCATGACTCGCGAAACGAACCCCTGACCTTGCAGTCGGACGAGCCGTTGCCGGACTGCGGTGGCCGTGACACCGACCGAGCCACAAATCTCGGAAATCGTCCCAGAACCGAGCCGATGAAGCTGATCCAAGAACCCACGGTCACTGGTTTCGATCGCGACTTTCATGGCCAAACCCGCCTGCCGGCCTTGAACTTACATCCTGTACGACGACTATGCCGATCACCAACGGCGGGGCATACTACCGGTGACTTCTAATTTTGACAACCAAAACTGTCAAAATTCACCGGCACCCAGAGGATGGGCACTCTTGCCCGTCCTGCTCGTGACTGGGACGGGCAAGAGTGCCCATCCTCCAAATGCCCCGTCCATGCGGAAGTGCGAGCGAAGCACCAGAATATGGAAGCGATTTTCACACGCTCGTAGACGATGCACAGAGACCGGATTTGTGCGGTCGCTTCCAACTTTTGACGCAGCCGACTTCACCGACTTTAAGGTTGTGGGCCATCTTTGAGCGAACCGGCAGGTGTCGCACCATGTCGGGCCAACTCGCCGCGCAGTTGCTGGCCGAGAATGCTGTGCTTCCGGCCGTAGCCGAAATAGATGCACATCCCAATCATCAGCCAGCCAATGAGCCGGTACCAGTTCTCTGCGGGCAGTGAGAACATCAGCATCAGACAGGCAGCAATGCCGAGCACGGGGACGACGGGAACGAACGGGCAGCGGAACGGTCGCGGAGTGTCCGGGTTCGTCTTGCGCATGATGAGCACGGCCCCGCACACGATCACGAATGCAAACAGCGTCCCAATGTTCGCGAGATCGAGCAGAGCGTCAATCGGCAGTAGCCCGGCCAACACTCCGACGAACACGCCAATCAGGATGGTGCTCTTCCACGGAGTTTGAAATCGCGGATGCACGTCGGCGAAGAACTTGCTGGGAACCAGTCCATCGCGAGCCATCGCCAGAAACACGCGCGGAGCACTCAACATCATCACCAGCAGGACCGACGTGATCCCGGCAACACCGGCTCCGGCGATGATGAATTCGGCTTTGGGCAGCCCGGCCTTCTTGAAGGCGTCCGAGACTCCCGCGTGAATGTCGATCTCGTTGTAGCGAACCATCCCCGTCAGCACCGCCACCACGGCGATGTAGAGCACCGTGCAAATCAAGAGCGAGGTCACAATGGCGATGGGGACATCGCGCTGCGGATTCTTCGCTTCCTCGGCGTGAGTCGACACGCTGTCGAAGCCGATGTACGCGAAGAAGATGATGGCTGCTCCCGCCAACACACCGACGGGGCGTCCATTCTGCGGTTCACCCAAGATCGGTTGCCCAAAGAAGCTCAGTCCCGACCAACCGTAGGGGGCGAACGGAGTCCAGTTTGCGGAGTCGATGTAGAACGCGCCCACTCCGATCACGAACAACACGGCCAAAACCTTCACGATGACCATCGCGGTGTTGAACTTGGCGCTCTCCTGAATGCCTTTGACCAACACCGCAGTCACGATGGCGACAATCAAAACGGCAGGCAGATTGACCCAGGCTCCGGTCGTCACGAAATGTCCGTTTTCGTAAATCAACGGGTTCTTGCTGATGATGGCCGGGAGCTCGATGCCGAACTTCGCGAGCACCGCCTGGAAATAACTCGACCAGCCATTCGCCACTGTCGCCGCACCGACTGCGTATTCGAGGACCAAGTCCCAGCCGATGATCCAAGCGAAAAGCTCACCCATCGTCGTGTAAGCGTAGGTGTAGGCACTGCCGGCCACCGGGGCCATTGATGCGAACTCGGCGTAGCACAGCGCCGCAAAGATGCAGGTCAGTCCGGCGACGACGTACGAGACCATCAGGGCCGGTCCCGCGATATCGTGTGCGGCCTTTCCCGTCGAAACAAAAATGCCCGCTCCGATCACCGCTCCGATGCCTAGGCTCGTCAGTGCGACCGGACCGAGTACCCGCTTCAAGCGGTGGTCTCCGGCCATTTCGTCGAGAAGATCTTGAAGATTCTTCTTGGCAAAGAACTGATTCTGCGACATGCGTGCCGACTCCTTCCAGGACCTGCGAAACAGGAAGCGAACTCGGCGAGGTAGAGTAGGAACTGAGTCCCGAATGTCAAACGCGGTCCACAAGGACTCGCGTGATTTACTCGGCTTTGAAGCGATAGCCGATGCCGCGCACCGTCTCGACCAAGCGGGCTTTATCGCCGAGCTTCTGCCGCAGCGAGCGGACATGCACGTCGATCGTCCGTTCCAGCGCGTTCGCGTCTTCGCCACGAGCATTATCGAGCAATTCGTTGCGCGAGTACGGCCGACCAGGGCGACGCATCATCGTCCAGAGCATCTTGAACTCGGTCGGAGTGAGCGGCATCTCGACCCCATCCAGCTTTGCGGTGTGATGTGTCCGATCGACTTCAATTCCGGAGACCGAAATCAACTCGGACGATTGCTGTTCGGCAGACGGACGACGCAGCAGCGCCTTGATGCGGCTGATGAGCGGCTTGATCTTGAACGGCTTGGCGACATAGTCATCGGCACCCATGTTGAAGCCGACGATCTCATCGACCTCTTCCGCCTTCGCCGTGAGCATCAGAATTCGGATGCCCTGAGTCTTGGGATCGGATCGAAGTTGCCGACAGATTTGCAGTCCATCGATCCCCGGCAGCATCAAGTCCAAGACGATCAAATCTGGGATAGCCGTTTGAGCACGCCGCAGTCCGTCGGTGCCGTCGCTGGCCGTGAGCACCTCGAAGCCCTCTTTGCTGAGGTTGTAGCTCAGAATCTCGATCAGCGAGCGTTCGTCTTCGATGATCAGGATTTTCGGTTTCGACATCGGTACGGACTCGGCCTTGGAGAAAGAATTCTACCCGGCCAAGTGATCGCGAGTCCCGCTCCGACTGTCGAGGCGAAGCGCGATGAAGAATTGGTTAATTATTTCCTTGGCCGACACCCATCGTAGACCGGACGCCTACGCCAACACGTCAGCGCCGCGCGTCGAAATGCTTGAGCTTCTCGCGGTCGATCTCGAATCCAAGGCCAGGGCGAATCGGAATCTCCAAGAACCCTTCAGCGTCGATCGTGAACGGCTCGACGGTCAGCGAGTCGATGTACGCGCAGGGCGTGAGATACTCGACGTATCGAGCAATCGGCATCGCCGCCGCGAGTTGCAAATCAGCAGCCAAACCGAGCGCCGTGTTCCAACCGTGCGACACCATTTGGATGTTGTGGTCGTAAGCCATCCAAGCAATGCGACGCGACTCCGAGAGTCCGCCGTTCTTCGTGCAATCCGGCTGAATGATGTCCACCGCGCGGCGTTCGAGCCACGGCCGGAACGATTGCCGCCGAGTCAGCACCTCACCCGTCGCGATCGGCACCGGCGAGACGCGAGTCAACTCGATGTACCCTTCGATGTCATCCGGCGGCAGAGCTTCCTCGAACCAGACGATGCCATAATCGGCGAGCATGTGCGCCGTCTCGCGAGCCCAATTCACGCCGTGCGGCCAGAACTGTTCGCTGCCTCCCGCATCGACCATCAGATCAACGCCAGGGCCAACGGTCTCGCGAGCGGTCCCCACCAGCAATTCATCGAACTTCCGGTCGCGCCGTCCGAACGGTCGCCAACCCATTTTGATCGCTTTGAAACCGCGCTCGACGGTCGCTTCCAACGTGTCCCGCAGAGCATCCGGTTCGTCAAACAAAATCGAGCCATACGGTTTGATCCGCTGCCGATAATTCCCGCCGAGCAATCTCGACACCGGCTGCCCGCAGACCTTGCCAAACAAATCCCATAGCGCGATATCGATCCCGCTGATCGCGTGCTCGACCGAACCGCCACGCCCCTGCCAGAACGACGATTGCCGCAGCTTCTCACTGACTCGTTCCGGTTCGACGGCAGACTCGCCTTTGAGCAACGGCCACAACAATTCGACCGCCCCTTCGACCAGCTTGCCCGACGTGAAACAACTCCCCCAACCAGACAACCCCTCATCAGTTCGCACTTCAACGAACGTGTGCAAGTTCTCTTGCGGCTCATGCCCTTGAGGCCAACCGCCGTCGACAGTAGCTCCGGTGAGCGGGATGACTTCGATATGCGTGATCTTCATGCTGCATGTTCCTGGGACAGTGGTTTTAGAGAACGACATTTCTAAAGTCGCAGCGGTTGTTGTATTCGACTCAAAGAACGGATTGCAGAGACTACAAGGAACTAGACCAAGCGCTACTGCATTCTTCCAAGAGCGCAACCGCTTTCGGTTGCGCGGCTCGATGTTGCACGAGACGCGGTGATATTTCGCGAAGCTGGCGATGACGTCCTCTTCGTCAAAATACTTGTCTCTTCGACTTGTTTTGCTTGGCATGGTTTCTCTTCACTGAGTTTGGGACCGCTTGCAGCCAAAGGATTTTCTGATGACTTCTCACGGGCTGATGCAGTCTTCGGTGACGAGTGTTTCGGGATGCGGGTAGTTCAACGGGATGCCGGGTGAGGTCACCGGCTCTTCGCGAGTGATGCGGTTGGCGACGGTGTGGTTGAGGTCGAGGAGTTGGGCCAGGAGGTCGGTCTTGGGGGAGAAGCCGTAGGCGGCGAGGACGGCGGCGTCGAGCGTGGCGTGGGCGTCTTTCAAGGGA
>JAYVQJ010000864.1:0-5122 GCA_043777235.1 Planctomycetia bacterium | reverse complement strand
CGTGGTGTGAACTACGGGTGTAGCTCAATTGGCAGAGCACTGGATTCCAAATCCAGCGGTTGGGGGTTCAAGTCCCTCCGCCCGTGTTTTGACCGGTGTCTGGTGTTGAGCAGCTTGTTTATCGTGAGGAGATGGTTCGCCGATGGCATTGACGAACTACAAAAAGACACAAGGTCGTCCGGCACGCCAGATCGCTCTGTGCGTGGTGATCGCGGCGTTGTCTTGGTTGCTGATTTCGGCGGCAGCGCTGTTCGTCAGGCGTCAAGTTGGTATTGGTTGGTTGGGTCTTTGTGTTCTGGTGGTCGGAGTGGCGGGGTTGATATCCATCGTCCTGCTGAATCGACCGCGATGGGCCGACTTTTTAATTTCCGTTCAAGCGGAGATCGACAAGGTGACTTGGCCTTCAAAGGCGGAAGTGCATAAGCACACGTTGGTCGTGTTGATATTGCTGGTGTCGATGGCGGTCATGGTTTTTGCGTTTGATATCGTTTGGCAATGGGTCTTCAAGGCCATTGGTTTCTTGCAGATTTGACGATGGAGTAGCAAGCGGTGCCCGTGACCACGGAGTCTTCCATGACAGCCCCGACTGAGCAGTCCGCGCCGGCCAACCCGGAGCTGAAATGGTTCGTCTTGAAGGTTCAAACGAACCGCGAGAAGTCCATTCGAGAAGCACTGCAACGCCGCATCAATCGCGATGGCATGGAAGCGTCGTTCGGCCAAATTGTGATCGCAACTGAAAAGGTGATGGAAACAAAGAGTGGCAAGAAGCGGGTTCTCGAACGAAAGCTCTATCCCGGTTACTTGTTCATTCAGATGATTTTGAATGACGAAACTTGGTATTTGGTTCGTGATACCAGTGGCGTCGGAGACTTCACCGGAGCTGGCGGCGTGCCGACCCCGATGGAGGATGACGAGATCAACCGGTTGATTCGCCAAGAAGAGGCGGTCAACGAACCCGCGAAAATCAAAATTCCGCTCTCGCGCGGAGATGTGGTGAAGATCAAGGAAGGGACGTTCGAGAACTTCGAAGGCAGTGTGGACACGATCGACGAAGACAGTGGAAAGATCAGCGTCTTGATCGAGATCTTCGGACGATCGACTCCTGTGGAATTGGAATACTGGCAGGTTGAAAAGCCGTAGCTAGAAAACGCAGATTGAGAGTTTGACATGGCCAAAGCGGTCGTAGCACAAGTCAAAGTTCAGATTACCGGAGGGCAGGCGACGCCAGCTCCTCCCGTCGGTACGGCGTTGGGGCCTCACGGCATCAACCTGGGCAAGTTCGTTCAGGAATTCAATGCCAAGACGAAGGATATCGCTGGAACGATCGTGCCAGTCATCGTGACTGTCTACAGCGATCGCTCGTTCGAGTTCATCGTCAAGACGCCGCCCGCATCGATCATCCTCAAGAAAGTCGCTGGAGTTGCCAAAGGCTCTCCGCGTCCTAACGTGGACAAAGTCGGAATCGTGACCAAGGCTCAAGTCGTCGCGATTGCGAAAGAGAAGATGGTGGATTTGAATACGACGGATCTCGATGCGGCTTGCCGAGTGATCGAAGGAACGGCTCGCAGCATGGGAATCACGATCGCGGAATGAATGAGAGACCGTAGTACGACGATTTGTCGGTCGCACCGTTTCGATGTGAAACGGAACTACGAACTGAACTTTTTTCAGGTGACGTGCGATGAAAACTGGATCGAAGCGAATGACGGCATTGCGTGAAGCGGCCCTAAAATTAGGGACGTCACCATTGCCTGTGCCGGATGCCGTGAAGGCTCTCAAAGGGTTGGATGCCGGACTTCCGGCGAACATCAAGCGCAGCAAGTTCGACCACAGCGTTGAGATTGCCGTGCGTTTGGGTGTCGATCCGAAGCAATCAGATCAAATCGTCCGCGGATCAATCGTGCTTCCGCACGGAATTGGCAAATCGAAGCGAGTGCTCGTGTTTTGCCAAGGCAATAACGTGCAGGTCGCGAAGGATGCCGGAGCGGATCACGTCGGCGGCAAAGAGCTCGCCGACCAAATCAAAGGTGGCTGGCTTGATTTCGACGTGGCGATCGCGAGCCCAGATATGATGGGTGTCGTTGGTCCGCTCGGAAAAGTTCTTGGTCCGCGAGGGTTGATGCCTTCGCCTCGTGCGGGGACTGTGACGAACGACATCACGACTGCCATCAAGGAATACAAAGCCGGTAAGGTCGAATTCCGAGTGGATGCGGCCGGAATCGTGCATTGCGTCGTTGGCAAGCTGTCGTTTGACGAGCAGCAACTTTCAGAAAATGTCGCGGCCCTGTTGAAGCATTTGATGGCCATCAAGCCCAACACTTCCAAGGGCGTGTATGTTCGCAGCGTTTATTTGACGGCCACCATGATGCCGTCCATTGCGATTTCCGCGTAACGCATCACAATGCCTGCCCCGCTGTGCTGGATTGAATGGGTGGGTCTCGGGAACAGCTTTCAAGGCGACGGTGTTGACATGAGCAAGGCAGTTAAGTCCTTGATGATGAAACAACTCACCGAACAACTTCGGGGAGCAGAGGACGTTGTGTTTGTCGACATCTCCAAGTTGGATGGTGTCTCCAATAACCGACTCCGAGCGGCATCACGTAAGCAGTCGATCGAATTGTTGGCTGCAAAGTTTTCGCTGGCTCGGCGAACGCTGCTCGATATGGGTTGGAAAGTCGACAACGTGACGGGTGGTCCAACCACGATTGCCTGGGGCTCGGACGTTGTTGGGCTCGCCAAGCAGGCCATCAAGTGGGAGAAGGAGTTTCCGGGGACCGTGGTCAAAGGCGGCTACGTTGGCGGCCAGACGGTCACGTCTGAAGAAGTCAAAGTGCTCAGCGAGAGTCCGAGTAAGGAAGAGTTGATTGCAATGATCATCGGCGGGCTAATGTCCGCCTCGACCGCCGCGTTGAGTGCGATCAATGCTCCTGGCTCCAATCTCGCATCTCAGATCAAGCAAATCTCCGAGAAGGAGCAAGCGGCTTAGTGATTCGTGGGGCAGGTTTTCCGCCTGCCAAAGTGTTTTCGATAGGGCAGGTCGTGGACCTGTCCCACGATCTTCAAGAAAGGGTGAACTGCGATGTCTGCGACTGAAGTGGATCCGGCGATCAAGACGCTGGGAGATAGCCTGGTGGGTCTGACTGTTTTGCAAGCGAAGTCTTTGGCTGATTACCTTGAAGCCGCCTACGGCATCAAGCCGGCTGCTGGCGGAGCCGTGATGATGGCAGCTCCGGCTGCCGGTGGCGGCGATGCGAAGCCGGCCGAGAAGACCGAGTTCGACGTCGTGCTCACCAACTTCGGCGAGAACAAGATCGCCGTGATCAAAGTGGTCCGCGCCATCACGGGGCTCGGATTGAAAGAGGCCAAGGACTTGGTCGAAGGCGCTCCGAAGCCTGTGAAGCAGGGCGTGTCGAAGGAAGACGCTGAGAAGATTGTGAAAGAGATCGAGGGTTCGGGTGGCAAAGCAGAGATCAAGTAGTTGTCGCGAGTTGACGAGTAGCTCGCACGTTTTGCCGTGGCTGCTCGCAATTTGCGAGCGGCTGTGATATGAGTCCGCCCCTCACGGGGCGGCGGCTCGTGTCAAATCAGTGTCTGGCGTCTGATTAACCCCTTTTCTTTCGCGCCATTGCGGGTGCATTTGATGCTGGTTGACAGTGTTTCGACCATCAACTGTGTCGTCTCTTGCGCTTTCGTAGCTCCCTCTTCGCAGGGGAGCTATTTCTTTTGATGGTGAGTGCTTCGGTGTCGGCAAAGAGACGGGTTTGATCTCTAGGGTGAGTGTTAGTCGCGGGACCAATTGGAATTCTCCAAATTTAGTAGCACCAGCAGCCTGATTCACATGCACGGGATTTGAAGAATTCCGGGGATGTGTTTCGGGCTGAGAATGTTGACGAACGGTTTGGCGGTCAGAGTGGAGGGGGAATATGGCCATCTCGGAACAACGTCGGTTGCAACTTCCGGACGTTCGTAAATTTGGACATGGACAGTTCGAATACGAAATCCCGGACCTGACAAAAATTCAAACCGAGTCGTATGTGCGATTCCTGCAAGCGGACATCGAGTCAGATCGTCGGCTAGGAATCGGTCTCGAAGGGATCTTCAAAGAAATTTTCCCCATTGCCAGCTATGACAATCAGTTCGAGTTGGCATATCTGCGCTACGAATTGGGCAAGCCGCGCTATAGTCCGGATGAATGTCGCCAACTGCGTCTGACTTATGGTCGGCCGCTGCGCGTCTACTTTCGTCTGAAGAAAGAACAGCCGATCGAGGAAGAGGTTTACCTCTGCGATTTGCCGATCATGTTGGGCGGCGGCGAGTTCATCATCAACGGTGCCGAGCGTGTTGTCGTCAGCCAGTTGCATCGGTCTCCCGGTGTGGATTTCATGGAACTGTCAGATACCTCTGGATATGACGGCTACTCGTGCCGCATCATTCCCGAGCGAGGTAGTTGGGTCGAGTTGGCGACGACGCGTAAAGACGCATTGGCGGTTCGCATCGATCAAAGTGGCAAGTTCTCGTCGATGACGTTGCTGCGAGCGATGGATGCAAAATACTCATCGACGTCGGCCGTCTTGCGATTGTTCTTTGCGGAGCAGATTCAGTCCGTGAAGATCGGCAAAGATGCCGTTGAAGCCCTCAAAGGCAAGGTTGCTGTTGACGATGTTGTGTACCCGCTGAAGCACGCTCGCGTCGGTGAAATCATCGTTGACGCCGCTCAGGCAATTACCCCCGAGGCCGCTCATGCCATGATCGAAGCGGGGATCAAATCGATCGACGTCTTCAATATGCCGATCGATAAGTGTGTGCTCAACAGTCTGCGCGACGACACGACGCTCACTCACGAAGAAGCATTGTTGAAGATTTATCAGCGTCTGCGGCCAGGCAATCCGCCTCAACTGGAGAAGGCCGTCGAGCTGTTCAAAGAGCGGTTCTCTGACCCGAACCGCTATCGCTTGGGCCAGGTTGGACGCTTCCGTATCAATCGAAAATTCAATCAAGTCACCGCCGATGACGAGATGGCACTGCGTGCGGAAGACTACGTCAACGCGATCAAATACATCTTCCGATTGCGTGGCAGCGACTCAACGGCCTACACCGACGACATCGACAATCTCGGTAATCG
>JAYVQJ010000863.1:0-5126 GCA_043777235.1 Planctomycetia bacterium | reverse complement strand
CAAAGCGGCGATGAATCGCCGCACTCCAAGGTCAGCGAAAATGAGCTCGGTGCCGGATGATTTCCCCTTCGACCAAATACACGACATCTTCGGCGATGTTCGTGGCGTGGTCGGCAACACGCTCGATGTGGCGAGTCGCGGAGAACAGGCTCATCGCCGGTTCGATCAGTTCCGAATGAGCCTGCATCGTGTCCATCAACTCGTAAATGATCTCGCGATTGAGTTCATCGACGACGTTGTCGGACTCGACGATGTGCCGAGCAAGTTGGCTATCCAGGCCGACGTAAGCGTCGATCGCCTTGTGCAGCATCTCGATCGCTCGACTGGCCATCTCCTTGAGTTTCTCCGGGACTTCAATCCCCGGTTGGTTGACGAGAGCACACGCCCGCTCGGCAATGTGGACGCTGATGTCGGCGACTCGTTCGAGTTCGCCAGAGATCTTCAGCACCGTCGTGATCCGTCGCAAGTCCGTCGCGACCGGCTGATGCAGTGCGAGGATCTTGAGGCACTCCTCTTCGATGCTGACGTCGAAGCGATCCACCTCGTCATCTTGCTTGGCAAGTTCCCTGGCTCGATCGACGTTTGGATCGGAAAGCTCATCGACCGCTTTGTGAACGAGTTCCTCGACCGTCGCACACATCGACAGCAAGTTGCGGTGCAGAACGCCAAGGTCGCGAGTGAGGTGAGTGCTCATAATTTGGAGTGCGGCGATTCATCGCCGCTTTGGATCGCGGCGAAGCCGCTGTCGTTCATTTCTGAAAGTCTAACAAAAAGAAAAAAGCGGCTTCGCCGCAAAAAGAAAAGCGGCGATCAATCGCCGCACTCCAAATTAACCAAACCGTCCCGTGATGTAATCTTCCGTCTGCTTCTTCTTCGGTGTCGTGAAGAGTTTTTGTGTGTGGTCTTTCTCGATCAGGTAGCCTTGGTAGAAGAACGCAGTCCAATCGCTGATGCGGGCGGCTTGCTGCATGTTGTGGGTGACGATGACGATCGTGTAGTTCTGCTTGAGCTCAAAAATCAGGTCTTCGATGCGTGACGTAGACGCGGGGTCGAGAGCCGAGGCCGGTTCGTCCATCAGGATGACGTCGGGGCTGGTGGCGAGCGCTCGCGCGATGCACAGCCGCTGTTGTTGGCCGCCAGAAAGCGCGAGCGCGGAGTCTTGCAGCCGGTCTTTGACTTCATCCCACAAGGCGGCTCGTTTGAGCGATTGTTCGACGATCTCAGCGAGTGCTTTGTGATTCCGCTGGCCGGCGATCTTGGGGCCGTAGGCAACGTTATCAAAGATCGACTTCGGGAATGGCGTCGATTTTTGGAAGACCATGCCGACTCGTTTGCGAAGCGAGACGACATCGACGTCGGGAGCGTAAATCTCTTGGCCTTCGAGCAGCACGGTGCCGTTGTGGCGTGCTCCCTCGATGATGTCGTTCATGCGATTGAGTGCCCGCAGAAACGTGCTCTTGCCGCAGCCGGACGGGCCGATGAACGCCGTGACGCTCCGTTCGGCAACGGTCATCGAAACGTCGAACAGCGCCTGCTTCTCGCCGTAGAAAAAATTGAGGTTGCGGACGTCGAGCTTCGTGACCTCGGTTTCCACGGGATCGTTCCTCTTGTGAGTCTCGCGCTGCTCGCGTTGGTGCATGAGATCGGAAAACGACTGCATCATCGTCATACCGCTCGCCTCCTTCCGCCGGCCGAGAATATCGGCTGCGGGATCAAATGTCCGCTCAATCGTTGATGAAGAAGTCATGGCTACCACCGCGTTCGTCTCTGGAACCGCTGCCGAATCAGGATCGCCGCCGTGTTCAAACACAACAACACGGCCAGCAGCACGAGGATGCCGGCGGCGGCGACTTGCTGAAACTCCGGTTCCGGGCGAGTGCTCCAATTGTAGATTTGGATCGGCAACGCCGTGAAGCTGTCGAACGGAGCCTGCAACGCTCCTGAAGGGTTCGAGAACATCTGGCCGACCGATTCGATTCTTCCGGGACAGAAACTGATCGAGGTCAAAGCTCCGACCATAATGAGCGGCGCGCTCTCACCCATCGCACGCGAGAGTGCGAGGATCACGCCGGTCGAGATTCCCGGCATCGCGGCCGGGAGCACCTGATGTCGAATCGTTTGCCACTGCGTCGCACCCAACGCATACGATGCCGTGCGAATCGACGACGGGACGGCTCGCAACGCTTCCTGCGCCGCGACGATGATCACCGGCAACACGAGCAGGCCCAGCGTCAATGCTCCCGAAATGATCGTCGGGCCGAGCGGCAGCGGAATCGTCAACTTGAGCATCGGCAGCAGCGTGCTCTTGAACGTCACGCTCTTGAGTCCCGCC
This sequence comes from Planctomycetia bacterium, assembly GCA_043777235.1. Taxonomy (GTDB): domain Bacteria; phylum Planctomycetota; class Planctomycetia; order Planctomycetales; family Planctomycetaceae; genus SXKJ01. The sequence goes on along the minus strand of JAYVQJ010000863.1, from coordinate 2,794 downwards.
GGAATCACTCCGAACAACCGCACGAACGCCGTCAGACCAAGGATGCCGTACACGATCGACGGCACGCCCGCGAGGTTCGACAAGTTGATCTGAATGATCCGCTTCAACTTGCTGTCGCGGCCGTACTCTTCGAGGTAGATCGCCGCGCCAACGCCGACCGGCACCGAGAATAACGCGGTCAACGCGATCAGCCACACGCTACCCCAAAGGCCCGCGAGGATGCCCGCCTTCGCGGCCTTCGTGGAGTGGTAGTGCGTCAAAAAATCCCACGTCAGCCAACCGGCCGATTTCCAAATGATGCCCGCCAACAACACTCCGAGCACTACGATGCCGAACCACGTCGAGCCGAAACAGGTCCACTCAAACAGCTTGCCAATTCGATGACGACGCACCAAGTCGCCCTGTCGCTCAATGTCACCCTGTCGCTCCGCGACAGGGATGCCGGGCGCGGGGCGACTCTCGCTCGCTCCTCGGCCTTCCGACGTCGCGAGACGATCAGCATTCCTGTCACGGAGTGACAGGTCTACGTTGATGCCATTCGGTTGGCTCATTCGTAGACCTCCCGATAACGGCGCATCACCCATTGAGCGAGCACGTTCATCGCCAGCGTCGTCACGAACAACGTGATCGCGACGGCATAGAGGCTCTTGTATTCGATCGAGCCGGTCTCCACGTCGCCGCCGATGACGTTGACGATGTACGCGGTCATGGTCGCCATCTTGTTGAACACGTTGACGCCGAAAACCGGCGTTTCACCCGCCGCGATTGCGACGGCCATCGTCTCGCCAATCGCTCGCGACACGGCCAGCAGAAACGACGCGACGATTCCCGAAAAAGCCGCCGGCACGACCACCTTTAACGAGACGTCGAACTTCGTCGAACCGAGCGCATAACCTGCCTCGCGCAGCCCGCGCGGAACGGCTCGCAAAGCATCCTCGCTCAGCGAGCAAACCGTCGGGATGATCATCACCCCGACGACGATCGCGGCACTCATGGCGTTGAAGATGCCGACCTTCACTCCCAGCATCTCTTGGAAAATCGGCCGCAGCACATACGGCGTCACAAAGACCAGCGCGAAGTAGCCGTAAACGACCGACGGGATGCCCGCCAGGATTTCCAGCAGCGGCTTGACGATCCGTCGCATCTTCGGCTTCGCGTACTCGGAGAGATAAATCGCCGCCAACAAGCCGATCGGCAGACCAATCAGTGCTCCCAGGATCGCGATCGAAAACGTGCCGCACAACAACGGCAGAATGCCAAACCTCGGCGGGTCGAACTGCGGAGTCCATTCGGTGTCGAAGGCGAAGTCGAAGAACGAGACTTCGCGAAAGAACGCGAATGCTTCCGTCACGAGGACGTACACAATGCTGACCGTCGTGACGAGCGACATCGCTGCGCACAGCATTAGCATCAGCTTGATGAACTGCTCGCGCGTCGCTCCCCACGAAGAGCGTTTCGTCAACGAAGGCTTCACATTGATCAGGACGCTCGACACGGACACCCACCCTGGAGTGCGGTGGCTCGACACCGCTCTCCATTCAAGAAGGAATCAACTCACCGATTGCAAACGACTCATGAATTGAGACCGGGTTTGCTACCCGACGATTTACTGGCAGCGACCTCGAACTTACTTGGATGGAGGGCGGTGTCGAGCCACAGCACTCCAGGATTACTTGGCCAGTGCCTCGTCCAATCGCTGACGAGATTCTGCCAAGTCCGCTTCGGGAAGCTGGATGTAACCCGATTCCTTCACGCACTTCTGGCCGTCGTTCAGCAGGAACTTGAGGAACGCCGCGACCTGCGGCTTCTTGAGACTGGCCATGTTCGCGTACACAAACAGTGGACGTGACAGCGGCTTGTATGTCCCGGAGAGGATCGTCTCTTCTGTCGGAGCAACCGCCGTCGCGAGATCATCACCCGCCGCGATCTTCACGATCTTCAGCTTGTCTTTGTTCGCCAGGTAGTACGCATAGCCGAAGTAGCCCAGCGAGTATTTGTCCCCCGCCACGCCTTGCACGAGGATGTTGTCATCCGAGTTGTAGGTGTAGTCCGAGCGGCTCTGCTTGGCTTTGCCGACGATCGCTTCGGTGAAGTAGTCGAAGGTGCCGGACTTCACATCGGCTCCGTAAAGCTCGATCTTCTCGGCCGGCCACGCGGGATTCAGTTCGCTCCATTTCGACACGGTGCTGCCCGGAGCCCACAACTGCTTGAGCTGCGCGACGGTCAGCGCCTCGCAGAAATCGTTCTTCGAGTTGACCACGACCGACAGTCCGTCGATCGCCAGCTTCAACTCGACGTACTCAATTCCCCTTTCTCGACAGGCTTTGGCTTCCGTTTCCTTGATCGGCCGCGACGCATTCGCGATGTCGAGTTCGCCTCGGCCAAACTTGTCGAATCCACCGCCAGTTCCCCCTTCGCCAAGTCCGATCTTCACGTCCGAGTGCAGAGCCGAGAACGCTTCTTTCGCTTCATCCGCAATCAAGAAGACGGTGCTCGACCCAGCAATCGCGATCTCGCCGCTCAGCTTCTCTTCGACCTTCGTGCTGCCGGTGTGATTCGCCCCGTTGCCGTTCGGAGAACCGGTCGACTTTGTTTCCGTTGGAGTCGAAACCACCTCCACCGAACAACCCACCAATCCGAGCACCGCCAACAACAGCAAACTCAGTCCGAATCCATTTCTCCGCATGATTTCCGTCTCTCTGAATGTGAATCTCACCAAGATCGAGCCACTGTCGAGGCAGCCTATTCGTGAAGGTGAAAATCAGAGCGGCGAACTGTTAAGAAACGATGAAGA
>JAYVQJ010000862.1:0-5139 GCA_043777235.1 Planctomycetia bacterium | reverse complement strand
CTGCGAAACGTCGCGACCTCGACCGCGCCGGCTTTCTTCGAGCCAACCACGATGATCACACCGAAGCTGGCTCCGACGTCGAGTGTCTTGCGAGCTTTGAAGACTTTGCGAACCTGATTGGGGGTCGCATCGGTCGCGACGTCGTAATCCTTCGGCGTCTTGCCGAGCAGATGATCGCGCACGCAACCACCGGCCCACAGCGCGTGGAAGCCGGCCTCCTTGAGTTGCCGCACGACTTCAACGGCGAACTCGCGCTGCCGTTCGGGATGGGGAGCAGGCTGTTGAGATTTGTTGGACGAGTGTGACATCATCGGACAAGTTTAGTCCCCTCGCAGTCAACTAACACTCCCCACGGCTTCATTGAGCACGGCCGGCCCATTCGTTGGGTTGCAAAAGATGTAGGGTGGGTCGAATCATCGAGACCCACCAGAGTCCTCCGCCGATCATGGTGGGTCTCGATGACTCGACCCACCCTACGATTCTACGATTCACAAAACCGCCCGCTCTGCTATGTCGCGATTCTGCATCACTCGTCGGCGATTGCTTCTCGGCCGGCGCGAGTGCTGAGGGCTTGATAGACCGCGAAGTTGATATTCACGCTGATCCCTTTGGCGCGGCCGTCTCCCATCAGGAAGTGCGAGACCGATTCATGAGCCGAGGAGACATCGCGATCATCGCTGGCCGGTTCGTTCGGCGGATGGCTGACGTGGAAGAGAACCATGTGACCGTGGTCGTCGGTCGGATCGGAGGCTTCTCGAACCGCACAGCACCACGTTGTTTCGTAGGTGAAGTGAACTCCGTGCGACGCCGCGATGCGAAACGGGCCGTTGACACGCTCGCCGACCAACAATGTTTGGGAGAGCCCATCAATCACCTGCTCGAATCTCGTTGAGCTGTTGCGGCTGAAGACTCCGCTGCGTTGTTCTTGATTGTCGTCCAAATCGGGCGGACCAAAATTGCCGACGTAGCAACCCATCGCGTATTGCTCGGCGGGCGGGCCGCCCATGCTGACAAATTCCTGTTCGGAGACCGGATCGCTCGGACACAGAAAAACTCGCAGATGCCGCGTCCGCGGAGAGGTATTGGCGTTGTCCCACACCGGCTGTCCAAAATCGAATCGCCGGTGCAGCGGTGCTTGCTCCAGCATCGGCAGAATCAACGCTCCCCAGCCGAACCCCATCGCGTTGCCGTTCGGATCGGGTTTGTAGAGATACCCGGGCGGCAAGACCTGATGCGTGCTCGCGTAGTTGTGCAGCGCCAACCCAAACTGCTTGAGATTGTTGCGACACTCGGTTCGGCGAGCCGACTCGCGAGCGGCCTGCACGGCTGGCAACAAGATTGCCATGAGGACCGCGATGATGGCGATGACGACAAGCAGTTCGATCAGCGTGAATCCTGGACGGCTTTGATGGCGAGGCATGATGGACCTCCAATGAAAACGAGCACAATAAATTCGCAAACGTCGTCGTCGCAGCCGAGCACCGGTTTTCTCGACGCAATGCTGCTGATTCAAATAAGGCGAACCGGACAGATCGCTCGGACAAACGCGACTAACTACAAAACAATCTGCCGGTTCGCAATCTTCGGAACTCGACTTTCACCGAACTCAAGCGACTCTCGAAACGACGTTAGAAATCGGGGACCGGTTCTTGTCCGGCGCGTGTGGCCAGCGCGTCGTAGACTTTGATCGAGATGTTTCCACTAATGTTGTGAACGCTGCCGTCGCCGTACAGAAATTGCGCGAACTGCGAATGCGAACTGGCCAGAGCATCGGCATCGGTCACTTCTGGATTGTTTGGCAAGTGTGGTCCGCAATGGCCCAGCACCAGTGCGGCCGCTTTCTCCACTGCCGCCGGGTCGCGGAACGATGGAACCGTTGCGTTTGTCATCGCTCCCGCCCAAGTGACAGACGACATACGGGAATTACGCTCTCCGATGAAGAACGTACTGCTCAACCCGTCTGTGATTTGGGAGTGCTTCATGCAGCGGTTCTCCAGAAAGGCTCCGTCGTTCGTCGCTGCGCTGTCGCTCACGCCGCGATTGCCGTTGACGGCCACATAGTTCGCTTGCGCGAGTTCGCCTAGCGTCGTCCCCGCATCGTCCTGGACGGTGAATCGCTCCTGTTGCTGATCTGACGGGCAAGTGAAGACCGACAAAGATCGAGTCCGCGAAGTCGCATTAACCGGATCACCCACGTCTTTGTTGAAGTTGATCGTCCGAAACAGTGCCGTCTGTTCGAGGTCGTTGAGCAAGAAAGCCCCCCAGCTCCAGCCCGTCCCGAGATCGTCGCCAGCCGCATTCACTCGCGAGAAATAGCCGGGCGGAAAACAGTTCAGCCGTTCGTGGTAGTTGTGCAATGCGATGCCCAACTGTTTGAGATTGTTCTTGCACTGACTGCGTCGAGCCGCCTCGCGTGCTTGCTGCACGGCCGGCAATAGCAGCGCAATCAGAACTGCGATGATGGCAATGACCACGAGCAATTCAATGAGCGTAAAGCCGCGCGCTCGGCGCGGAAAAAGAGCTTGCATGGAAAGAGTCCTCCGATGTCTTGGGGCGCAAAGGGAACCAGAACGACATCAGACGCCCAAGCCGCGCGCACAGTCAGTCCACTCGATGAGTGCCACACGAACCCGCCCGGCTTCAAAGACGTCTCAGAGGACAATCTTCGGCGGCGGCACCGGGGGCAGCAGCAGCGCGCTCTCAACCCGATCTGCGGGGAGCACGGCAAACGCGACGTTCGTTTCCGGCACGGAAATCACCGATGACGTCGCCGGCAAACGAGGCTCGTGGTTCAACGACACACTTTCGGGAGAGTCGGAACCGCAATCGCACCGAGCGATGCTCAGTTCCTGCGCCGGAGCTTTCGACGAACAACACGCCGACGCGATTGGCTCAGACAACTTGGCCGCAGACTTTTTGTCGGAGCAACAGGACTTCACCAGTTGCGGCTGAGCATCGCGGCTGCAACAGCAGGTTCCAGAAAGGCGTTTGCTCAGCGAGCAGCGGCATTGCGATCCAGGACTCCGAGCACAGGACGTGTTGCCAAGCGAGGACAGTCCCATCGGCAAACCGACGGAGGTCAGCGTGAACCACACGGCGCAGAACACTCTCGCAGTTCGCCAACTCAACGTGTGGCGAAGAGTCTGCCGAACCGAGGCATTCAATCGCAGGCACAAATGCATGACGCTGCTCACCGGGTTTCCAAACACGGTCGGCATGATAAGGCTGCGCCTTGTGAAGACAACGCAGTCGGCCCACTCGATCACGGCTGGCCAGTGTCCTGTTTTCAATGTCGCCCGACATCGCCGACGTCGGGAATAGCCGACGTCGGCGAAGTCGGCCTACAAATTAGGACACCACCAACGGCTGGCCAGTTTGCCGTGCTGCGGAGATCGTAGGGTGGCGTCGAGTCATCGAGACCCACCAAAAGGTCTGAGCCCGCATCACCATCAACGCTCCTCATTCTGAGCCGAGTGACCAAACCGTTTCGACGAATCAACCGGCTTGTCTCACGGCACGTGACGGCGACCACACTCAATCGTCATGGCTTCGCGACGGGTGCGGTTGTCCGAGTGAAGCAGTTCCAGACATTTGCGAACCACGACGAGGTTGCAGGTGTCGTTGACGGACTCCGAGTGCGACTGCGGCCATAACCAAACGCCAACAGCAACCAACCGGCACAGAGCCAGCAGACGGCTCGGTCGCGAGCCGGCAAGCGGTCGCGCCATTCCCAATCGGGCTTGAGCGTGACGCTCCCTTTCATTCGCATTCGATTGCCGGCGATCGGATGCTCGACCTTCAACGGCTCACCGGTCAGCAACGCCTGCGCGGTTGCCGAATAATCCAATTCGCAAACTTGGCCAAGCCGTTCGAGTTGTGCTTTCGGCTCGGCGACGAAGTCTTCGTAACGCATCCGCATGGATTGCCGGCGTCGAAACAGACAGACGATCGCGGCCAGCACATTGATGAACGCCCAAAACGCGACCGAGTACCACGCCGGTCGCGGCTTGATCGCGACTTGCACGCCCGACTTCTTGTCGGCTTCGAGAGCCTTCTTGCGCGACCACACGACCGCGCGCGCATCACGCACCAGATGCACCAACCGCAGGTCGATGCCGCGCATGTGCGCCAGCAACGCGCCGCGAATCGGATGCTTCGAGGAATCGACAACGATCGACTTGCCGCTGGCCTCCGCGATCGCTTGATACAACGCCTCGGTCTGCCGGAGATACGCTTGGAATTCTTCGGTTGGCGAGATCCGCTGCCGCAGCATCCGAGCGATCTGCAAGAACCCCAGCCCGGAATAAAACTCGATCCGTTTTTGCAGAGCGACATAGCCCTCGACTGTCGCCTCGGGCACGCGCCGCTGCCAAGACTCGCGAACGCGAGTCCAGAAGCCGCACTTCGTTCCGAGTTCGCCGCACGCGCAGACTTCGTTCGACGTCCAACCCGCGCTGTGCAAGTTGACCAACTCGCCAACACCAACGACGTCGGGATGATTCGCCAACACTGTATCGAGCAGCGTCGAGCCACTGCGGCCAGCACCGATGATGTAAATGACTCGCACCGCTTCGGACATGTCGCGTTCCTTCGCTCTGTGACAACAGGCAACTAAGTGGACCCGCAGAGGAAAGTATGCAGTTTGACGCGGCAGTGCCGCGAAAGTAGACCGGTCACTCCGTGACCGGAATGTTCGAGTCACGGAGTGACTCGTCTACTTTTCTCTGCGGGTCTACTTAGCCCGACGCGCCAGCGAGGGATTCTCCGCGTCCATCCCTCGCTTGCGCTTCGGGCTAGTTGGTAGATCGGCGCGAAGCTGGCCGAACTGTGACGATTATGCGGCGCGACACCGATTTCCAATCAGGACTCAGCGGCAGATTTCGCCGGTGGAGATCACGGGTCGTGTCCTAATACCGATCGCAGAAAATAACTGCGCTGTGTGAAACGCTCGGCTCATCACGCGGAGCGATGATGGCTACGTAGCCGTCACCGCTCCGCGTGATGAGCCGAACGGGCAAACACGCAGTTATTTCTTGCGATACGTATAACTTTGTGTGGGCGGGTTTCGCTGAAACCCGCTTCCCGGCGTCGGCGACGCCGGGCCACACAAATTCGGACACGACCAGGTCACGGAACGCC